>JANWZC010000042.1 GCA_025054975.1 Raineya sp. | reverse complement strand
TAACGTAACCTCTTGCGTGAATGAAATCTACGTCAGTGGGTTCGGCACGGTCGCCGTCTTTGTAATAACCTTCTTGCGGAACAGCATCAAATTTCTTGATTTGTGCTTGCACATACTTGGGGAAAGAGGCTTGGTTATCAGTCAGGAAGGTGTAAAAGCCAATTTTTCGGCTAATCATACCTCGTAGTTCTACACCGCGGGTGTTGAGATAAGTGAATTTATCGGTGTTATTATCTTTTCCTCCTGAAAAAGCAAATACAGGACTTACATGCAAATCAAAATCTTGGGTTTGGACGTGGAAAAAATCTGATTTTTGGCGGTAAAATTTTTTCCAAAAATTTTGAGGAATTTCGCTACTATCTTGGCGAAACCACTCCCAGTTATCTTGCTCTAAATATGCTAAATTGAATTTATCTGTTTCTGAAAGGTTTTGCGTGCTATCTTGTTGAAATTTTTGTAGAAAATCGGCAATAGCAGAGCGTTTATAGGGCTTGATATGTGAATGAAATCCCTGAAAAAGCCTTCCCGACTGAATTTCATACCGCTCTAAAAGATGGTAGTAATCCGAATTCAGCGGAGCATACACCGATTGAGCAGAAAGCAGGTAAGTTTTACAACATAGTCCAAAGTAAGCGAGCAAGAATTGATAAATTTTTTTCATAAAGTTAGTTTTGATTTTTTAGGATAGTTGAGAACGCAGTTTTTCAATTTCTTCTATTGAAAGTCCTGTCAATACTTGAATAATTTGGTTATCTAAGCCTTGTTGTATAGCTTTCAAAGCGGTTTCAATTTTATTTTTTTCTATTCCTTTTTCTAACCCTTCTTGTAGCCCTTTTTGGAAACCGATTTCAATGGCTTTCATTTTTTCGGCTTTTTCGTCAGTTTCACGCATACGTGCATATTCATAAGCCTCTAAATCTTTTTTACTCCAGAGATGTTTGTCTGCTTCAAGATAGGCATTTTGCAAGCCCTTGTCATCAACATTTTCAGGAATAACCTCTAAATTTTCTGCATTTTTGATAAAAAAAATCCATTTTTCAGTAAGACTTTCAAGCTGATGTATTTGCTTGTTGAATTTAGGTAGCTCAATAAAATTAAATTCTAAATCTTTGAGTTTGTGTTCTTGGGTTTGAGTGTCTAAGATTAAGTGTCTTGAAAGATAATTCGGAGTTTCTAAAAATACAAAGTTGAGGATACCGATGAAAATCACAGGTTTTAGCTCGTAGTATTCTTCGTTTGCATTGAGTTGCGAAACGTAACTCTTGGCAGAGTAATACACAACCCTTTGGGCAAAGCCAATTTTATCAGTAACTTGCATTTCTACAATGTATTCTTTACCTGTTTCGTCTTTGGCTTTCACATCAAGCACAGTAGATTTTGCCCCCAGTACTATCGGCACTTGATACGGATTGAGAATCTGTACGTCAGCAATTTTTCTTTCTTTCTCCAAGCCCAAAATAGCGTTTAGAAAAGAAATCAGAATTTCTTTTTTCTGCTCGTTGCCAAAGATTTTTCGAAAGGCTATGTCATTTTTCACATCTGCAAACTGCATAAAATCGTTAAAATTTGCTCAAATTTACAAAAAATACGAAATGGCAGAACATTTGTAAGACTTGATATACAAATGAAATCCCTCGAAAAACCTAGCAACTGAATTCCCTAACACTCCAAAAATCCGAATCATCTGAATCTAGCAAGAGCATACAACAATTCAGCAGAAAGTAATAAGTAAGAGTTGGTAGGTTTTTTCATAAATTTATCGGATTTTCCGCAATTTTAGAACGTAGTTTTTCAATAAACTTGCGTCAAGAATATCACTTTTCATTCGTCTTGAATTATGTATTTGCACAAGTAAGAAAATTATTTGCAGGATTATAAAAACGTAGATTTTTGAGTATGAAAACACCCAATATACAAAATAAAAGCTATTTTTATAGCAGAAAGTCATCAAGATGTTCTTGTAGTCGTGAATTAGGCAAAAGATAGTTACACACATTCAAGAAAACTGAATAGAGAACATATGCTACAATGGAAAATTTGCGGAATGAGAGAAGCTACAAATATTTGTGAAGTGGCGTCTCTTTTGCCGAATTTTATGGGTTTCATTTTTTATGCTCAATCCAAACGTTACGTAGGTGAAAATTGGCAAATGCCTATGTTACCCACTAAAATTCAAAAAGTAGGCGTTTTTGTAAATGAAAGTTTGGAAAGAATTTGTCAAAAAGCTCAAAAATATCAACTTCATTACTTGCAGTTGCATGGTGAGGAAAGTCCTGAATTCTGCTCACAACTTCAAAAAGTGATTTCATTACCTATTGTGAAGGCTTTTGGGGTAGGCAAGGACTTTGATTTTGCAGATTTAGAGCATTATTTACCTTTTGTAGAATCTTTTCTTTTGGATACACAAGGTAAAGAACGTGGTGGCAATGGTATTGCTTTTGATTGGCAAATCTTGAAAAAATATCCCTATTCAAAGCCTTTGTGGTTGAGCGGAGGAATTTCTATGGAAAATAGTCCTTTGTTATTTGATTTTTTGAAGAAAAATCCTCAAATTCCTGTAAAAGTTTTAGATTTGAACAGCCGTTTTGAGCTAAATCCTGCCTTGAAAGATGTAAAAAAATTATCAACTTGGAAAATGCAATTTTTTCAACCTTTTTGCCAAAATGAAACTCAAAATCATCACACGTAGTAGTCGGTTAGCTTTGTGGCAAACTGAACTTGTCGCCAAAAAGCTGCAAAATGCAGGGCTTGAAACCGAAATCGTAACCATAGAAACCAAAGGCGATAAAATTCTTGACCGCTCACTATCTAAAATTGGTAGTAAAGGGGTTTTCACGGAAGAATTAGAGGCAAAATTGCTTTCAGGAGAAGTGCAGTTAGCAGTACATAGTGCCAAAGATTTACCTTCGCACTTGCCCGAAGGACTCAAAATCATTGCCTTTACAGAGCGAGAGCAAGTCCATGATGTACTTGTGAGTTTCAAGAAAGAGATTTCCTTGCAAGATAAAATTGTGGTAGGCACTTCTTCTACTCGCCGAATAGCTATTTTGAAACATTTTTATCCACACATCCAAACTACTGAAATACGAGGCAATCTGCAAACTCGCTTGCAAAAACTTCAAAACGGACTTTGTGATGCATTGATTTTAGCTTATGCAGGTATAAAACGTATGAATTACGAACATCTTATTTGCGAACATTTATCATTGGATATTTTTACGCCTACTGCGGGGCAAGGTAGTATTGCCGTAGAAATTAGTGAGAATTTAGATGAAAATTTGCAAGAACAACTAAAAACAATTCTCAATCATGAAGCTACGGCAGTTTGTGTGCGAGCCGAAAGAGCGTTTTTGCATACTTTGCAAGGAGGGTGTAGTGTGCCTGTTTTTGTATTGGCTACGTGGCAAGGTTCAGAAATTTTCATTCAGGGTGGCTTGCTGGCTTGGAATGGAGAAAGAATTATTCGCAAAAAGGCTCTCTGTTTGCCTGAAAATGCCCAAGAAATTGCCATAAATCTTGCTCAAGAAGTTTTGGCAAGCGGCGGTGAGACTATCTTGAAACAAAAAACTTTATCTTGAATTGCAAACTCAAAATCTTTGTACTTTGGAACAGCAACATATCATAGACGTTTTCGGTAATCGCTTGCGGGTGCGTGTATGTGGGGTTTTGGTGCAAGAAAATAGAATTTTGCTCATCAAGCATACGAATCTGGGAGAGGCAGGTTATTTGTGGTCGCCGCCTGGGGGTGGCTTACATTTTGGAGAAAGTATTACAGAATGTTTGCAAAGAGAATTCTTGGAAGAAACAGGATTAGCCATAAAAATCAAAGATTTTTTATTTGTGTATGAATTTCTGCAAAAGCCTTTGCATGCTATTGAGTTATTTTTTAGTGTTGAGCAGGTAGGAGGAACTTTGAAACTCGGCTCAGACCCCGAAATGTGTCAAGAAAAACAAATTTTACAGCAAATTGCTCTCGTAGATGATGATTTTTTGAGAAAGGAAAATCCTGCTTGCGTACATCAAGCAATATGGCAAGCAGGTAGCATTGAAAATCTGCTAAAATACAGAGGATTTATGTGTAAAAATTCTTTCAGGGCAAAGTCATAACCAAAAATAGAACTTACCAAATTGAAATTCAGTTTCCTTTCAATTCGTTTATTGTTTTTTTGCGTTACAACAGTGCCTGTTTGTTTTTCCGTCTTATGTAGAAAACTTTCGCTTGGATTTATCACTTTCGTATTCTTCCAAAAGAATTAGGTTGCAATGTATTGATATGATACTTTATCTCGTTCTTATATGGCTTGATGGTGTTTGATATTTTTGCTTGCTGCCTGAAATCTCACTTAACTTTTCGCAAGAACATTCGTATAATTTCACCTGTTTCGTAGTCATTGAGCAAAACCATAGTATTTTTGGTAAGACTTTCAATGCCTACTTCATCAGGTTTTTGGAAAGTGCCATCGGGATTTTGTTGTTCTTTAATAATTTTAGAAGCATAAGCATTAAGTTTCCACTTACCTGTTTCTTTTGCTCCTGAAAAAATTGCCGTATATGTACCATTTTTGTTAAACTCAAAACTTGCCGTTTGAGCAAGCATTTTGAGTTCATCTTCAATTTGTTTTTTCTTTTCGGGAGTAGCTTTGGCAATGATAGGTTCAAGATGTATCATTTCAATTTTTTCTACTTTCCAACTACCCGAAACCCAATTTGTTTTATCATTTTGGGCAAGCAAACCCAATGGTAAAAAGAAGCAACAAACAAAAATCACGATTTTTGTCATAAACACACAATTAAAGTACAAAATTAGTGAAAATCTTTTGTTTGTCTGCAACAAAATACTTAATTTAGTGTTTGCGTTTTATGGAAAATTTTTGGGCGGAAATTTGTGAATTTTACTTGTTATGGACTTACTCAGTGAAAACTTACATCGCTATAAGCGAAAGTATTATTTGAATTTATTTTTGCGGGGCATATTGATTGTAACTATTTTTTTGGGGATTACTTACTTACTTTTCAACACTGCTGAATATTTTGGACGTTTTAGTTCATCAGTTCGGGGCTTTTTGCTGTTTAGTTTTATTGCTTCGGCGGTATTTTCAATGGTATACTGGGTCATCCTACCTTTAATGAAAATGCTTCAAATCTTAAAGCAAATTTCCGATGAACAAGCCGCTGTACATATTGGTTCGTATTTTCAAGAAATCAACGACAAACTGCTCAATGCCTTGCAACTCAAAAAAATTCCTGAAAAAACTGAACTTTTGCTTGCAAGCATTGAACAAAAAAGTAAACAACTTGCTGTTTTCAATTTTGCCGATGCCATTGATTTATCCGAAAACCGCAAATACTTACGTTACTTTTGGCTCTTACTGCTTTTTGCGGCGATAGGTTTTGGGATAGGGGGCTTGAAGTTTTTTACAGAACCTTCTAAACGCATTATTCGCTATACAGAGACATTTGCCGATGAAGCTCCTTTTCAGTTCCTTTTGCAAAATAAAAGCCTCAAAGCCTTCAAAGGCGAAGACTTAAAAATTTCGCTCAAATTGCAAGGTAACGTCTTACCTCAAGAAGTTTATTTGATAACTGAAGAAGGCAAAATCAAAATGCTTACTGAGCCAAATGGAACTTACTTTTTTAATTTTCAGAAAATCCAAAAGGCTGAAAAATTTTATTTTGAAGCCGCAGGCTTTCATTCCGATACCTACCAAATTGAACTATTAGAACGTCCTTCACTTTTGAGTTTCAATGCGAATTTGTTGTATCCCGCTTATTTAGGCAAAACTCCTGAAACTATTAAAAACATTGGTAACTTGGTTGTTCCCGAAGGTACGCAAGTAGAATGGATATTCAATGTCAGTCAAACTGATAGCCTTTTTTTGAGTTTTGAAGGAGATAAAAAAACAATTCCTGCTGAAAAAACCTCCCACAAAACATTCAGCTATACTCGCCAACTCAAAGCCTCACAAAATTATTCGGTAAAGCTCAAAAATCAGCACAGCGAAAATAAAGAAGCTATTACGTACTTCATCAATGTGATTCCCGACCAATATCCTAAAATTGGCATGGAGACCTACCGAGATACTTCTTTGTATAGTTATGTGAGCGTAGGTGGCAGCGTAAGCGATGACTATGGTATTTCTCGTCTTGCACTTTTTTACAGAATTCTTGATGCCCAAGGCAAACCTCGTAGCGAGTTCAAGGCTATTCCAATTGGAATACAAACAGGTTCTTTAGCTCAGAACTTTTACTATGAAATGGATCTGAAACCTCTTAATTTGCGTCCAGGTGAGCAAATTGAATATTTTGCACAAGTCTGGGATAATGACGGTGTAAATGGTGCCAAAAGTGCTAAAACTATTGTTTTTCAGTTCAAAGTGCCTGATGAAGCCGAACTTCGCAATGAAATTGATAAATCTGCACGACAAACCTCTTCCAAAATTGATAAAACCTTGCAGAAAGCAAGAGAACTTAGACGTAATCTGCAAGATTTAGATAACAAACTCAAAACCAAATCTAATTTAGATTACAACGACAAAAAACAAATCCAAGACATTTTGCAGAAAAAGCAAGAGCTTGAAAAAGACATCAAAGAATTGCAGGAACTCAACAAACTCAACGAGGAGAAGAAAAATCTTTTTGATGAACAGAAAAGCGAGGAGTTAAAGGAAAAATTAGAGCAGTTGCAAAAACTTATGGATAATTTGCTCGATGAAGAAACGAAAAAACTTTATGAGGAATTAGAAAAGTTACTTGAACTGCAACGCAATGACCCTAAAATTCAAGAAATGCTTGAAAAAATCTTAAACAAAGAGGAAAACCTGGAAAAGGAATTAGACCGAACTTTGGAACTTTTCAAGCAAATGCAGTATGAGCAAAAGTTTGAAGGCATCAAAAACGATTTGAAAAATCTTTCACAAGACCAACAAAAACTTGCCGAAGAAACTGAAAAAGCAAACCCCAAAAACGAGCAACAGCAACAAGATTTGCAACAAAAACAGGAGAAACTCAACGAGAAATTTGATAATTTGCAGAAAGAAATGGAAAAATTGGAAAAAATGAACCAAGAACTCCAAGAACCTCATCCCTCACTGAACTTGCAAGAGCAAATGCAGGAAGTAGATAAGGAGCAGGAAAAAAGTTTAGAGGAACTGAAAAAACAAAACAATAGAGACAATAAAAAGGCTTCACAATCTCAGAAGAAAGCGGCTGAGAAAATGAAAGAAATGAGCGAGAAAATGGAGCAGATGAGTGCTGAAATGGAAATGGAAGGCTTGGAGGAAGACCTGAATAATTTGCGAAATATTTTGGATAATCTTGTTAAACTTTCCTACGACCAAGAGGAACTAATGAAACAAATGAGAAACCTAAATGTTTCAGACCCTCGTTTCAATGAGTTGGCTCAAAAGCAAATTAAACTTAAAGATGATGCCCAAGTCATTGAAGATAGTTTGCAGGCTCTTGCCAAACGCCAACCTATGATAGAATCTTTTGTTACACGTGAATTGAGCGATATGCGTAGAGCAATGGAGTCTGCCTCCAAAGCTATCAAAGAACGTAAAATGGGCATGGCAAGCACTCGACAGCAGTCAGCAATGACTTCTATGAACAACCTTGCCTTGATGCTCAATAGTTCCATGCAACAAATACAAAATCAAATGAGCGGTAAGTCAGGCAAGGGCAAAAACAAAAAAAATCAGAAAGGCGAACAACCCAGTCTGAGCGAACTACAAAAACAACTCGGACAAAAAATCCAAGAACTTAAAAAAAGTGGCAAAACAGGTAACCAACTTTCAGAAGAATTAGCTAAATTGGCGGCACAGCAAGAGGCTCTTCGTCGTATGCTCGAACAACTCAGGCAAGGACAAAAAATGGACAAAAATGGACAAAACATAGGCGAACAGCTCAGTGATTTGATAAAAGAAATGGAGAAAAATGAAGAGGATTTAATCAATAAGCGTTTGACCGATAAACTTATTCAACGGCAAAAAGAAATAGAAACACGACTTCTGGAATACGAAAAAGCTATGCGTGAACGAGGTGAAGAAGAAAAACGTAAAGGCGAAACCGCTACTCCCAAAGAAAAGAAAATTCCTAAAAACCTTGAACCTTACATTAAACCCAAAGAAAAACAAATAGAAATGCTCAGGACATTGCCTCCTGCCTTAAATCCGTACTTTAAGCGTGAAATTGATAAATATTTTGAAAAAATTGGAAAATAAAAATTTTACATATGTTGGCAATAAGTTGGAGTCTGTAAGTTTGCAGATTCCTTCGCTTCCCGAAAATATACGCATCGTTGAGAGTTTTATTGAAAATATCCGTGACCAGTATCAAATCAACGATGATATTTATGGGAATATTTTGGTTGCTGTCACCGAAGCAGTCAATAATGCTATTCATCATGGCAACAAGTGCAATCCTAAAAAGAATGTAGAACTTTCTATGCACTTGCTTGATGATGCTATTCGTTTTGTGGTACGAGACGAAGGCAACGGCTTTGATTATCAACACATTCCCGACCCACTTGCCCCCGAAAATCTTGAAAAAATCGGTGGTAGAGGTATTTTTCTCATTCGCCACCTTGCCGATGAAGTGTATTTCCAAAATGAAGGTAGGGAAATTACTATGGTGTTTTATGTGTGTTGATATAGTAGAATTTTCAGTACTCTGACAAGAATTTATATTGAAGTGCTTTTGTGAGAAAGCGGTTATTAAGCTCATTTGAATGTTGAGCGTGCTGTGGTTATGCTTGAATCAGCTAAAATATCAAAAAACACTACAAAATCATTTTGGGAGTAAGCTGGTAGCGGAAAAATTTATCTAAAATCTTGAATAATAGCACTAAAATACAAAAAAATACTGCTTTTTACTTCAAAATCAGCTTTGCTAATTTGCCTTTATTACCGATTGCCCAACCTACACTGCCTTCACGAATAAAACGTACCGTATTGAAACCTTCGGAGGAGATTTTTTGCCATTTTTTACCGCCGTCTTTGGTAAAATCAATCCCATTAGTACCTACGGCAATATAAGTTTTCTTACGTACGTACGAAACACAAGAACGATACCCCGAAGGAGGTATTTTAGCAACCTTCCATGATTTGCCTCCATCAGAGGTGTAAATAGCAGTTTTTTCAGCCAGATTAGGTTGTGTGTAATCTCCTCCCACAGCCACACCATTTTTCAAATCCTGAAAAACTACCGAAAAAACACCTTGTGAGGCTTTTCCACTTAAAATAGGTAGTTCTACACTTTGCCAAGTATTGCCCCAGTCGCCTGAAATAAGCATACGAGCTTTTTCTCCGCCCCCTGTGCCTATCCAAATCCACGAAGGCTCACGAAAACGCATAATTGTACCACTTGCAGCAAAACCTGCTTCATTTTTTTGAGCTTTGGGTAAGTTTTTGCCAATATTAAGCCATGTATTTCCGCCGTCTTCACTTTTGAGCAAAGTAAAGTTTCCTTCGCTATCAGGGTCGCCGAATACAAAACCAATTTTTTCACCAAAGAAACCAATATCATTCAAAAAAGCCTGTTTGCTGGTATCCTGATACACGATTTGCCAATTTTCACCACCATCAGTAGTTTTAAGAATATACGCAGGCGAACCCGCATTGATAACAAAAGCCCGCTTTTCGTCAAATGCAACAATATCCCGAAAGTCTTTATCTTCAAAACCTTTGATTTGTAAAGTTTGCCAATTTTTGCCACTATTGGTGGTTTTAAGAATAGTGCCTTTGGTGCCGCTTGCCCATACTACATTTTCATCAACTATCCACAAACCTCTAAAACTGCTTTCCGAAACAGGATTTTGTAAAATAACCTCTATTTCTTGCGAAACCACTGCACTTGTTAAGCAAATCCAAAAAAACAAAATCTTTTGCATAATTTTTGCCTTTGGTTGTGTAATACGTTGAAAACATTAGCAAATTACATTTTTTACTTGTTTTGAGCAAAAATTTTAAGATTTCTAAAAAATGGCTTTCACAAAATTGTCAAAATTACTTACTTGTTGTAATTTTGAACCACAAAATTCAACCCAATGAAACAACTTTTCATTATTATTTTAGGATTTTTGATAGCCTTTCAGGGACTTGCCCAAAGCAAACAAAGTAAAAAATTTGCCGAACAATATCAGAAAGCCAAAACTTTCCTCAATAATAAAGAGTATCAGGAAGCTATTTTATCCTTTGACCCTCTGCTTAAAAAAGCCAAAGGTAACATCTACCAAGAATATGCTCATTTTTATTCAGCTCTTTGCTATTTTCATCTCAAAAAGTGGAAAGAAGCTGAAAGACTTTTAGAAAAACTTTCTGAGCAGTTTCCTCAATGGGATAAAATGCAAGAGGTTTTGTATCTGCAAGCCAATATCGCCTTTGAACGCAAAGAAGATAACATTGCTTTGAGTTATTTAGAAAAAATCAAGGGTTTGCTCAAAACCAAAGCCGAAAATATGAAGGCTTATTATTTGGGCAAAAGGGAGGTTTCAGTACTGAAAAATCTGCAAGCGGTTTATCCGAACGATAAATTGATTGCTCAAATTCTTGTAGATAAATTAGCCGTAGAAGTGGATAATATCAAGGATTTAGAATTTTTGGAGGAACTCGTGCAGAAATATGATTTAGAAAAGCCTGAGAAAATTCGTCTGCAAAGAGTGGAAAAAAATGTTTATCGCCGAAAATCTGATACACTAAACATAGCTTTGTTTTTGCCTGTCAATTTCAAGGATTACAAAGACCCTAAAAAACGCACTCTTGCTACTAATTTGTCAGTTGATTTTTATCAAGGTATGCGAATTGCTCAAAAAATCATTGACACCACCCTCAAAAAGCCTACTCGCCTGATTGTCTATGATGTGTATCAAAACCCTGATACATTGGAACTAATGTATAAAAACAATGAATTTGTAAAAGTTGATATGTTCGTAGGACCTTTTTATGATGAAGATTTTGCCAAAGCCCTTGAAATTGCAGAAAAGAAAGATATTCCTATCATTAACCCATTCTTGACAAACCCGAAATTTTTGAAAAGCAAAAATGCTTATTTTCTACAACCTTCCGTAGAAACACAAGGCAAGCAGTCGGCAAGGTTTGCGGTGCAGAATTTTGGAAAAAATGTTATTATTTTCCATAGCGAACTTGGTGATGAAACTAAATTACTCAACGCTCACAAAGCAGAATTAGAAAAATTAGGTGGAAAAATCTTGCATCAACACAAAATTTCGGTTACTACTATTCCTCAAATTGAGCAAATTCTCACCAATCCTGAGTACAAAGAGGTGAATTATGTATTTGTAACTAGTTCCAGTCAAGCTGCTGCCGAAAAAATTATGGAGGTAATGAAAAACAACCTGCCTAATGTACCTATTCTGACGACACTTGCTTGGCGTAAAATCCCTGAACTCAAACCTGCTGATTTGGAAAAACAAAATGTTCATTTCATTGACCCTGACTACACACGTTTGAGTGGTGATAGAGAGCCTTTTAGAGTAGAATATAACCAAAGAGTACGTTTTGTGGAAATTTACAGCAACATGACTGCTCCACCTGTTGCCAGTCATAAAGGTTATGATGTAATGGTTTCTTTCGTAAAATACTTACACCTGTACCCCAAAGATTTTTACAAGAAAATTGCTGATAGTGAGGACTTTAAGCGAACTTTCAGAGGATATCTTTTCACCGAAAACGAAAGAGATAACCAATATGTACCAATTTTGAAATTTGCTGATAAAAAGTTGGTGGTTGCCAATCCATTAAGTACCGAACCCGTAGAGCCTAAACCCAAAACCAAAAAAGAAAAATAAAATATGCTTTCTACCCGACATCTTTTGGGCATAAAGAACATCACGGAAGCAGATATTCAAAAAATTTTTGAAACTGCACGCTCTTTCAAGGAAGTTATCAATCGTCCTATCAAGAAAGTGCCGTCTTTACGAGATATAACTATTGCGAATGTTTTTTTTGAAAATTCCACACGTACCCGTCTTTCTTTTGAACTTGCAGAAAAGCGTTTATCGGCTGATGTCATCAATTTTTCAGCTTCGGGGAGTTCGGTGAAAAAAGGAGAAACCTTATTAGATACCGTCAATAACATTTTGGCAATGAAAGTAGATATGCTTGTGATGCGTCATAGTAGTGTTGGTTCGCCACATTTTTTGGCAAGGCATATCAAGGCAAATATTATCAATGCAGGTGATGGCACTCACGAACACCCCACCCAAGCACTTTTAGATTGTTTCTCTATTCAGGAAAAATTAGGTTCAGTAGCAGGCAAAAGAGTGGCTATCATTGGTGATATTTTGCACTCACGCGTTGCACTTTCTAATATCTTTGCTTTGCAAAAACTGGGAGCAGAAATTATGCTTTGTGGTCCTATTACACTTATTCCCAAATATGCCAAAGATTTAGGTGTAAAAGTTACCTACAATGTAAAAGAGGCATTGCGTTGGTGTGATGTAGCTAATGTACTTCGCATACAATTAGAACGACAACAAATCAAATATTTTCCTTCTTTGCGGGAATATACTTTGTATTTTGGTATCAACAGGCAAATTTTGGAAGAATTGGATAAGGAAATTGTTATCATGCACCCAGGACCTATCAATAGAGGTATAGAATTGAGTAGTGATGTAGCTGATAGTCCTCATTCTATCATTTTGGAGCAAGTAGAAAATGGCGTAGCTATCCGAATGGCAGTGTTGTATTTGCTGGCACAAAGTAATTAGTCTTAATATTTTATGAAAAATTTTTCATATAAAAAACTTTTCCAATTTACCCAAGCAATTTTTGAAAAAATTGGTTTTCTAGAAAAAGAGGCGATTTTAGCCACCCAAGCCCTTTTGCAAGCCGATTTACGAGGTATTGACTCTCACGGCGTAGCAAGACTTTCAGGTTACGTAAGACTCTGGGAAGCAGGCAGACTTAATCCAAAGCCAAACATACAAGTTCTGTATGAAACTCCTTCAACTGCTACGCTTGATGGAGATAGTGGAGTGGGTTTAGTAGTGGCTCAGAAAGCAATGGAAATTGCCATACAGAAAGCTGAAACATATGGTACAGGTTGGGTAGCGGTACAAAATTCTAATCATTTTGGTATTGCGGGCTACCATGCGATGTTGGCTTTGCAGAAAAATATGATTGGCATTGCTCTTACGAATGCGAGTCCTTTGGTGGCTCCTACCTTTTCCACCGACCGACTTTTAGGCACTAACCCAATTGCTGTAGCTATTCCTGCCAAAAACGAACCTCCTTTTGTAGCTGATTTTGCTACCACCACTGCTTCTAATGGCAAATTAGAAATCTTAGAACGCAAAGGAGAAAAAGCCCCTTGGGGGTGGTTGCAAGATGCACAAGGCAACATCACCACCGATACGCAGGCACGCAAACAAGGAGGAGCATTATTGCCTTTGGGGAGCGATTACGAACACGGAAGCCATAAAGGCTATTGTTTAGGAGCATTGGTAGATATTTTCTCGGGAGTTTTTTCAGGGGCAAATTATGCCTTGTGGGTGCCACCTTTTGTAAATTATTTGCCTTTACCTCAAAATCCTGTGGGAAAGGGCATAGGGCATTTTTTGGGGGCTATTCGGGTAGATGCTTTTCGCCCTGCCGATGAATTTCTAAACCACATGGACAACTGGATACAAACTTTTCGCAATGCCAAAGCTGTTGAAGGCAAGCGAGTTCTTATACCTGGTGAGCCTGAACGTATTGCCGAACAGGAACGCCTACGGAATGGTATTCCTCTAATGCCAAGTGTGGTAGAAGATTTGTACAATTTGGCAGAAAAATTTAAGATTTTATTTCCTCAAAACTGACAAAAAGTTCTTTCGTGAGGTAATTACGCAGATGCATTATTAGTTCCAAAAATTGGCACTAATTTTGAAAATGCTTTTTTGCTACAATAAAACTAAAATTTTCAGCGTTTTTGTTGTGTAAAAACCAAAATATGTATTGCTATGAAAGATTTTAAGAAATTGTTGCTTGCGGCACTTTTGGGTGGAGGTGTTTCTGCGGGAATTATGAAAATTTTTGAAAAACCTGCGGTTACACGCATTGAAACCGTTGATAACAACTATGCTCGGTCTGCGATTTATACCAAAGATGCAGATGGAAATCTTATTCCGATTGATTTTACTGCTATTGCTGAAAAAGTTACAGGAGCGGTGGTGCATATTAAATCTACCAGTGTGAGTAGCAATAGCAGCCGAGAAATGGATATTTTTGAATTCTTTTTCAACGACCCTTTTTTTGATAATCAACGTCCTTTCCAACGCAGACCTATGCCACGAGTAGGTACAGGTTCAGGGGTAATTATTGATGCCAAAGGGCATATTGTTACTAATAATCACGTTATCAAAGATGCTGATGAAGTAGAAGTAAGTCTTACTGATGGTAGAACTTTCAAGGCTACCGTGATAGGTACAGACCCCACTACTGACCTTGCAGTTATTAAAATTAAAGCGGATAATCTGCCTTACTTGAAATTCACCAACTCTGACAATGTGAAAGTAGGTGAATGGGTACTTGCCGTAGGTAATCCTTTCAACTTGAATTCTACTGTTACAGCGGGTATTGTAAGTGCAAAAGCTCGCAATATCAACATTGTACGCGAAAATTTTGCTATAGAGGCTTTCATTCAAACCGATGCTGCAATCAATCCAGGTAATAGTGGAGGTGCTCTGGTAAATTTGAACGGCGACTTGGTAGGTATCAATACGGCTATTGCCAGCCCCACAGGAGCTTATTCGGGTTATGGTTTTGCAGTGCCTTCTAACTTGGTTGCCAAAGTAGTAGAGGATATTCTGCAATATGGTGTAGTGCAAAGAGGTTTCTTGGGCGTACAACTTCAAAATGTAGATGGAAAAGTTGCCAAAGAAAAAGAATTAGCTGTTACTTCGGGAGCTTTAGTTGCCAAAGTAATGGAAAACTCTGCCGCTGAAAAAGCGGGTATCAAAGAAAACGACGTAATCATAGAAGTTGATGGCAAGAAAACCAATAATGTTTCCGAAGTGCAAGAAATTATTGGTAGAAAACGTCCTGGTGATGAAGTTAAGGTAAAAGTTAATCGAGAAGGTAAGGAAAAAGAGTTCAAAGTGGTGCTTCGCAACCAAGAAGGTAAGACCGAAAAAATTACAAAAACTGAAAGCCGAGATTTACAAAGCCTTTTAGGTGCAAAATTGGAAACTATTGATGAAAAATTAGCCAAAAAATTAGGCATCCAAGGAGGAGTAAAGGTAGTTGAACTGGGTAATGGCAAACTCCGCAGAAATACAAACATGCGTGAAGGATTTATTATTACCAAAGTAGATAAAAAGCCTATCAAAGACATAAAAGACCTTGAAAAAGCCCTTGAAAAAGCTGAGGGTGGTGTGATGTTGGAAGGAATATACGAAGATATTGACGGCACATTCTTCTATGCCTTTGGTTTGTAAAAAATAACGCAGAAAATTCCGCAAACTCCCTGAAAATTTGTAATTTTCGGGGAGTTTTTTTATGAATTTACGAAAATAGGGCTATGTTTCGCTTAAATGTATCGGAAACTGAACTCAAAAAATTGCAAAAAGAACTTGCAGGAGACTTTTTCTTTGATGATACCATGCGGAGGCTTTATGCCACTGATGCCTCTGTATATCGGCAAATACCTTTGGCAGTGGCTTATCCTAAAAATATAGAGGACTTAAAGAAACTTCTGAATTTTGCCCGTAAGCATAAAACTTCTCTCATACCACGTACGGCTGGTACTTCGCTTGCTGGGCAAGTGGTTGGTACGGGTATAGTGCTGGATATGAGCAGGTATTTTACCAAAATTCTTGAGGTAAATCCACAAGAAAAATGGTGCAGGGTAGAGCCAGGTGTCATTCGCAATGACCTAAATGCTTATTTGAAACCGTATAATTTGTTTTTTGCTCCTGAAACAGCCACTCAAACGCGTGCCATGATAGGGGGTATGGTGGGTAACAATTCGTGTGGCTCTAATTCTATTATCTATGGCAGTACGCGTGAGCATGTTATTGAGGTGAAAGGCTTACTTGCTAACGGCGAAGAGGTTACTTTTGCCCCTCTTTTTTTAGTCAATGAAA
>JANWZC010000041.1 GCA_025054975.1 Raineya sp. | reverse complement strand
GATTTGGTAAAGCAGTAAGAGCTACTGATAAAGCCCCCGCAGAAACTGCCCATTTGAGCTGTGTTTCAAGACGCAAAATTTGGTTGTAAAGTTTTTTCAGGCGTTGGTACAGGCTTCGTTTTTGATGATAAGAAATACCTTCTTGTAGTTTTTTCTCAAAGCGTGCCTTAAATTTTTTGTACTTACCAACAGCGTTTTTGTATTTTTGGGATAAAAATTGCTTCATAATTTTTCGCCGTTTTATGGTTAAAAACAATGTTTCTTAAAATTGAGGTGTAAATTATTACATTTTTTTTGATTTGCCAAATTTTTTTTCGTTTTTTTGAAAAAAACTTTAACAAAACCTTTGAATATGAGCTACCAATACAATGTTTATCGGAATTTAAGCACCCAAGAAGTGATACAAAAATTTGAGCCTTACACTTTCCCAAGTTTTAGGCAAAAAAGTAAAGTCAGAAATCTCAGAGAACCTTTTTTTGTAGTAGAGGCTGTTAGTAAGGCTAATGAAAAAGTGGGGGTGTCGGTATTGGAGTTAGTTTATGCTTCCCCTCATAATGTGTTAAAAGTTCTTTCATTATGGGTAGCAGAAGAACATCGCAGACGTGGAATTGCCTCTAATATTCTCCGAATTGCTGAAAAAATTGCCCTTAACAATCAAATCAACTACCTGAATATTATCTTTCAAGATAATTGGGAAAGTTTTAAGTGGATGCCTACACTTTTACAGAAACTCGGTTGGAATAAACCCGAAAAAAGAACTATCCTTGTCAAACTTGCTTATACACAAGTTTGCAACTTGCCTTGGTTCAAATTGCAAGAGTACCCCGCAATGTTCAAAGTAGTACCTTGGGTGGAACTTTCGCAAGCTGATTATGACTATATTCGTGAAAAGCAAAAAAATGAAAATTGGTACAGTGAAGAACTTTCACCTTTTCAACTGCCTCATATTTTAGAACCCTTAGGTAGTTTGGCTTTGAAAAATCAAGAGGATAAAGTTGTAGGATGGCTTATTGTACATAAAGTAGCAAAGAGAACCGTACAATTTACAAGCTATTTTATTGACAAAGCCTATCGCGAAACACCTGCTACTTTTAACCTATTAGTGGATTCTATTGAGAGAATGTATAAGGCAGATGTAGGTGATGATGCTATTTTTATGTTTAATGCTGAAAATGAGAAAATGATGTTTTTTGCCAAAGCAATCGCAGGCGAACACAATCGTGGAGCATTTACAGAAGTGTGGGTGGGACAAAAATGGATACAAGGTCAGATTTGATACATCAGGCGAGCAACGCTGAAATATACAGCTAAACCAATTAAATCATTGGCGGTGGTAATGAAGGGACCCGCCGCCAAGGCAGGATTAAAGCCTAAACGATTCAAAATCAGTGGGGTGAGTGTTCCTGTAAAAGAGGCAAGCAAAATCACCGAAAACAAAGCTACCGATACCACAAAAGCTACTTTGATATCATACCCAAATATCAAACAAAATACCAGTACCAAACTTCCTAAAATAGCTCCGTTGAGCAGAGCTATTAAAAGCACTTTGAATAACCTCTGAAATGTACTTAATTCAAACACAGATTTATGGGATAAACTTTGTATAACCACAGACGAGGATTGAATACCCACGTTACCTCCCGTACCTGCAATAAGCGTTGTAAAATTGGCAAGCACCGAAACCAGCAGAATAACAGGCTGCCCAAGCATATCTGTAACCGAAGCTGCTAGCATACCCCCAGCCATACCAATTATCAGCCACGGCAAACGAGCCTTCACCGATTGCCAAATAGTATCATCTTCTTCGGTATCTCCCGAAAGTCCCGACATTGCTTGACGTTCGGCATCAGCTTTTTCCTGAATCACATCAACAATATCATCAATGGTAATGCGTCCGAGCAGTTTGCCATGCACATTCACCACAGGAATAGCCTCCAAATCATATTTTTGCATTATTTCAATAACTTCTTCCTGAGTGCGATAACTTTCTACGGCAATAATGTCTTCATCTTCGTAAATATCTGCAATAAGGGTATCATCACTACTCAAAATAATTTTTTTCAGAGAAACTCTACCTTTCAAAATGCCTTTATCATCAACTACATAAATAGAATACACTTTTTCAACTTTTTCGGCTTGTCGGCGGATTTCTTCAATGCATTGTTTGATATTCCAGTTGATATTAGCCTTGATAAGTTCTTTTGCCATTAAAGCCCCTGCGGTTCCCTCTTCATAAGGTAAAAGCTGAATAATATTGCGAGCCTTTTGGCGGTCTTTGAGTGTAGCTATCACTTCCTCACGTACCTGAATATCCATTTCTTTGAGAATATCCACGGCATCGTCAGAGTCCATGAGATTGATGTATTCAGCAAGTTTTTCATAAGAAAGCGTTTTCAAGAAACTTTTACGTACATTTTCATCTAACTCACTCAAAACCTCTGAAGCTACTTCAATATTCAAATTTTCCAACAAAAAATAAGCCTCCTCATCTTGCAATTCATATACAAGAGCAGCAATATCGGCAGGGTGTAGTTCCTCCTCAATTTTAGTTTTAATAAAATCTACATCAAGATTTTCAATAGCATTTCGTAAATCTTCTAAAAGTTCTTTCGAAAGGACAGAGGAAACATTTTCTTGCATAGCGGTAATTATTCAGACGTGAGGCAAATTGCAAAAAAAAGCATTTGCAAGCAAATATTTAACACAAAGGTAATTTCCCAAAATAATTCTTTTCAAGCAAACCGAATGAGGTAGTTTTTTTGTTATGTTTGCGTAAAAATTTATGTTCAGATGTGTGGCATTGGTTTTATTCGCCTGCGAAAGCCTTATCAATATTATTTGGATAAGTACGGCTCGGCACTTTACGTGTTACAGAAATTGTACATGCTTATGGATAAACAAAGTAACCGAGGTCAAGACGGAGCAGGTGTAGCCGTGATAAAATTAGATGTTCCGCCAGGCTATCGTTATATCAGCAGGTATCGTTCTATCAAACAACAAGCGATACACAAAATTTTTAAGAAAATCGCAAAAAAAATTAAAAAAACCACCAAAGGATATAAAAAAGAAGCCCTCAACGCTCAATGGCTCAAAGAAAATGTAGCCTTCACAGGTGAGTTACTTTTAGGACATTTACGTTACGGCACTCACGGCTTGAACAGCATTGAAAACTGCCACCCCTTTTTACGTCAGAATAATTGGCGGAGCAGAAATTTGGTGCTTGCAGGCAATTTCAATATGACTAACAACGACGAACTTTTTGAAAAACTGCTCCAACTCGGTCAGCACCCCAAAGAAAAAATTGATACCGTTACGGTTCTAGAAAAAATCGGACATTTCCTTGATGAAGAAAATCAACTCATCTATGACGCTCACAAAGAATTCTACACCAAACAGGAAATGTCTGCCATTATTGAGCAAAAAATTGATTTGCAAAGAGTTTTACGAAGAGCCTGTAAAGATTTTGACGGAGGCTATGCCATTGTAGGCATAACGGGGTATGGGGCGGCATTTGTGGCTCGCGACCCTGCGGGGATTCGTCCTGCTTATTTTTGGGCAAATGATGAATTTATTGTGGTAGCTTCCGAAAGAGCCGCTATCAAATTGGCTTTTGATGCTCCTTATGAAGAAATTTCAGAAATTTTGCCTGCTCATGCCCTTATCATTCACAAAGATGCTTCTTTTGAACAAAAACCTTTTGCTGAACCTTTACCGAAAAAATCTTGCAGTTTTGAGCGAATCTATTTCGCAAGAGGTACCGACCCTGCTATCTATCAGGAACGCAAACAATTAGGGTTTTTACTTGCTCCCAAAGTATTAGAGGCTATTCAATACGATTTGGAAAATACGATTTTTTCTTATGTTCCCAATACCGCTGAAACGTCATTTTTGGGGCTTTTGAAGGGCATAGAGTTTTATTTAGAACAGAAACGTAAAGAATTTTTACAAAAACAAGATTGGCAAAACCTTGAAAAAGTTATCTCCACACGCATACGTGTAGAAAAACTTGTCATCAAAGACGCTAAATTGCGAACTTTTATCACAGACGACAGCCACCGCAAAGAAATGGTAAATTCTGTTTATGACACCACCTACAATGTAGTTCGTAAAAATCAAGATACGCTTGTTATCGTTGATGACTCCATTGTGCGAGGAACAACACTGGAAGAGAGTATTTTGCAAATGCTTGATAAATTACAACCCAAAAAAATCATTATTGTATCTTCTGCTCCGCAGATACGTTATCCTGATTGCTACGGTATAGATATGTCTAAAATGGGAGAGTTTGTTGCATTCAGGGCTATGTTGGAGTTGTTGAAAGAACGTGGCGAAACCCTTGTGTTTGATGAAAAATTGGTAGGTGAGCAGGAAAATATTGTTCAAAAGTGGTATAATCTTTTCACCGAAGAGCAGATTTCTGCTAAAATTGCTCAAATGATAAAGCAGAAAAGCAAAATTCAAGCAGAAGTAGAAGTTATTTACCAAAGCATTGAAAATTTACACCAAGCCTGCCCTAATCATTTGGGAGATTGGTACTTTACAGGAAATTATCCAACCTCTGGCGGCTACAAAGTTGTAAATAAATCTTTGAAAAACTTTTTAGAAGGTAAATTGGAAAGAGCCTACTAATTCTATTCGAAACTTGTCAAAAATTTTACTTTTGTAAAACGGAAGTTGATTTTCTAAAAATTCAGTAGGGGTTCTTGTAGTATTTTTAGCTTGTCGGTGGCATACCTTGCAGTAATAAGCCGAAGTTGCTCAATAATTAAGAGAACCTTAAAAATAAACTTTTTGAAAACGCTTTTAATTTTATCCGATAATCTTTAAGTTTCGTTCGGATGTTTGCACCAAAATTCCTACATTGTGCCATAATTTGCACAAAACCCATAAGGTTATCTTCAATGAAATTATTTTGGTTTTTTGTTTTCTTTTTTCTGCATTATGTGCTTGAAGCTCAAACTCGTATGGGCTGTAAAATTGATACTTCAACTTACTTTCGAAGCGTTTTGCCTGCCTATAATGCTCTGCGAGGTGATGAAATTTTGCCCAAAGCGATTAGTTTGAAAAATTTTTGTCCAACGCCTCGCAATCAGGGAGAATATGGAACTTGTGTAGCTTGGACAAGTGCTTATTATGCTCGTAGTATTATGTTGGCTCAGAATTATGTTTGGGAGAGAAAAGATTTAGATACAAAAGCAGGTTCGCCGTTTTTTGTGTATGAACATATCAAAGCGTATAGCGACAAAAATTGTCAAGAAGGTGCAGGACTGATTGTGGCATTAGAGGCTCTTAAACAATATGGCACACTCCCATACGAAGATTTTTCCCAAAAATGTGGGCAAAGAATTTTACCTGAATACTACTCAAGAGCTGAATTTTACAAAATCGGTGAGTACAGACGGCTTTTTTTGGCAAATAGCAAAGACAAAATTTTACCCGTCAAAAAGACGCTCTCTCAAAGAAAACCCGTAGTGATTGGCTTATTTTGCTATTTTAAGAGTTTTATTCATTGTAAAGATTCGCTCTGGCAACCCACAGAAAACGAACTGAATAATTGGAATTGGAATGAAAATGGTCATGCTTTGTGTTTGATAGGCTATGATGATGAACTGCAAGCCTTTGAAGCTGTAAATAGTTGGGGCGAAAAATGGGCAAATAAAGGTTTTGTGTGGATACCTTACAAGGTTTTTGAAAAGGTTTGTTTTGAAGCTTACGAAATGTACGAAAACAATGACATTAAAACACAAATCGCAGGTGAAGTCAGATTACAACTTGCCATAGGTCAGGAAATTCCTGTACGCCTGAAAGAAGGTTTTTATGAAAGTAGTCGTTTTTTGCAGGCAGGAACTTTACTCAAACTTTCAGTTTTCAACCAAGAACCTGTTTTTCTATATGTGTTTAGCTTTGATAATTTAGGCAAAATTTCTCGCATTTTCCCCACAGACTTTATGAATTCTCCGCTTTTGTACCCCTTTGGTCAATTGAGCTTGCCCGACGAAAAACATTATATTCAGCTTTCTACGCAATCTTCCACCGATTATATTTGTCTGCTTTTTTGCAAAGAAAAACTGCATTGGCAATCTTTCGCCGAACAGATTGTTGCCCTGGAAGGTACTCTTTGGGAACGCTTGCAAAAAATACTAGGCAGTAAATTAGTGCCTTGGCAAGAAATCAACTTTCAGGAATTGGAAAAAATCAAATTTGGGGCAAAAACTCAAAAAGGCAATATTTTGCCTATCATCATTGCCATTCCGAAAAAACAATAATCGCTGTTTAGTCAAAAATATTTGAAGGTCTTGCTTTCACCTTAAATTTCTGTTTTAAGATAGCAATTTTGGCTTCAATCTCTTCAAAACTTTCACCTAAAATGGTAAAATGCCCCATTTTTCTACCTTTTTTGGTTTGCGTTTTATTATAGAGATGTAAATAAACCTTAGGCAATGCCAAAACATCAGCAAGTCCTTCATATAGTGGATATCCTTCGTAATCTTTTTCACCTAAAATATTGAGCATACCTGCTTTTGTGTGAAGAGTTGGGTTACCCAAAGGTAATTCTGCAATGGCTCGTAAATGTTGGTCATATTGCGAACAGAAAGCCGCTTCAATAGTGTGATGCCCGCTATTATGAGGGCGAGGAGCAAGTTCGTTGATAAGTAGGTTGTCGTTTTCGTCTAAAAACATTTCTACTGCCAAGATACCTGTCATTTGGAGTTTTTCAATTACACGAATTGCCAAATTTTGGGCTTCTTGTGTTTTCTGCGGACTGATGCGTGCAGGTGCAAGCAAATAATCTACCAAATGTAAATTTTTGTCAAAAACCATTTCTACGGGTTCATAGACGGCTGTTCCATATTTATTGCGAGCTACGATGACAGAAATCTCCTTCTGTACGTTCACTTTTTTCTCCAGTAGACTTTTTCCTTGAAAGGCTTTGTGTAAATCTTGTTGATTAGCCAGGAGTTGAACACCTCTTCCGTCGTAACCTCCTTTGGCAAGTTTCTGAAAAGCAGGTAAAAAATCAAGATACTTAGTCAATTCTTGGGAATTTTCTAAAATTACAAAATCGGCGGTAGGTAGATGATTTTCTTTGAAAAATTGCTTTTGCGAGCACTTATCAGCAATCAGTTCCAACACACGAGGTTCGGGAAAAACTTTTATGCCTTCACACTCCAATCGTTTTAGTGCCTCAATGCTTACATTTTCAATCTCAATGCTTACAATATCCATAAATTTGCCAAAGTTATATACTTCTTGGAAATCACGAATATTGCCTTGATGAAAGAAAGGGGTAACTCTGGCACAAGACGCAGAAATTTCATCTAAAATATGCACCTGGAAAGGATACGAATAAGCGTTTTGTAGAAACATCTGTCCGAGTTGTCCGCCGCCTAATATGCCTATTTTCAAACTCATAGGGTTTTTGGGCAAAAATAAGGGATTTTTGTGTTCAATAATTGAAAAAGCAAAAAAAGTAGAAAAAATTTTGGTAGTTTTTGAGAAAAAAATTACATTACGCAAAAAATTTAATGTTATGGACATAGCCAAAACCCTCCAAAAAATTGCAGATGAACTCGGTGGCAGTTTTACCGAGTATTCGGACAACAACCTAATTATAACTGTACCTACAAGTGATGGTAGGTTTCAAGGAATCACTACTTACATTCTCGAACACGAAGGCAAAAAAGTGCTTGAAATTGCTTCGCGTGTATGCGATGAAAATCACGAAGGAGTAGATTATAAAAAACTTTTGAAAATGAACCAAGACCTCACTTATTCTAAAATCGTAATCTTTGACGGCTATATCCAACTTGCCGCTGAAGTCATTGTAGAACACATCAACGAAGTAATTCTGAAAGATATTGTAGAGGAAATAGGGCATACCGCCGATAAAATTGAATTTGAACTTACAGGGAAAGATGTTCATTAGCAAATCAAATGTTTCATTACTTAATTAAAGGCTTTCTCGTTTTCGGGAAAGTTTTTTTTGTACTCAATGAAAAGTGGTTTTACTGAACAAATTACGTTTTAGCATCTCGGCTTGTTAATGGACAAACCAAATACAATTGTACTGAATGTAAAGTGGTTTAGAGGAGGGTATATCCAAACCACTCTTTTGGTCGTTGAGCGAAGCCGAAACGTCAAAAGAGTAGTACAAAACTAAATTTCTTTAAGTATAAAACAAAAGTTCTCTGCTGGGAGTTTTTCAGAAAAATTACCTATGCAGGTTATCAAACTTATCGCAGATTACCGAAATCAATGCGACTCTTTTGCAGATACAACAGCAAGATTGATATATCAGAACTTGCCCTGCAATGAAATTTCTCAACTTTTACTGTGGCTGAATGGTACGAAGATTCATATTTCACCAGATATAGAAAGTTCGCTTCAATCTTATTTCACTAACACAAGTTTTCCTTTGTGGGCAAATACTGAAAAAATGCTTGCAGGAGCAAAGTTTTTCCAAAAAAATAGGAATATCATTCTACATCTTTTGGGAGTGCTTTCTTTACCTTATTGTTATGCGGCAAAAAATGGCGTACAGGTGCTTGCTTTTTCCAAACGTTTGCAAAAAGATACTTTTCAGCGTTTGCGGGAAACTGCTATTTTTACTATTAAGGCAAATTCATTTAACGTTGCCAATGCTGAAAATTGGAAGAAAAATATTCTGAAAATTAGGCTTTTGCACGCTTTGGTACGCTTATTTATTTGGCAATCAGGTAAATGGCAAACAGCTATTTGGGGTGAGCCAATCAATCAGGAGGATATGGCAGGAACCAATCTAACTTTTTCTTATATTGTTTTGCGTGGAATGAGGAAGTTAGGAATAACTTTTTCCGAAAAAGAAGCAGATAGTTTCTTGCATTTATGGAATGTAATAGGCTTTTTGATGGGAGTGAATATGGAATTATTACCTTCGTCTTTACGTGAAGCGTATTGGTTAGATAAAAAAATTGCTTCTACACAATTTGCAGAAAGTCAGGAGGGAAAAGCATTGACACAAGCCTTGATAGAAACTTTTTACAAATATTTACCTGCTCGGTTTTTAGCTGACTGGGTGGTTGCTGAAATGCGTTTTTTGCTTGGCAAAGAAATCGCCGATATGCTGGCTGTTCCTGAAATGATATGGAATAAAAACTTCCTAACCGAAAATCTGGTACTACAATTCAATAAATGGATAATCAATTCCCAAAAAATTGCTGTATCATAATAAAACGCATTACCATATATGCATAGAGACGCATTGCAATGCGTCTCTATACAATCAAATACAGGCTTAATTTAACGGAAACGTAAATGTACCACCGCCATTGCCTGTAATGGTTACGGTTACGTTTCTATCGCAGGCACCATTACCAAAATCTACGGTTTTTTGGCGGTTTTCAGAGGTAACCACATACACCCCTGAAACAGGTTTGCGAATACCTTGTAACCAACATTCTGTTTTTACAATCAAAGGAGTAGTGATTTCAGCAGTGAAATTTACGCCACGGCGGTTTGTACCTGAGGCATTTCCTGTAATCTGAAACACATCATTAAAGGGATTGCTATCACCTGAACCTTGCTGCCAAACACGTACTCGGTCGGTTTGCCATGTAAAGGTAGTGCCATCAGGGAAAGTGAGTTTGCCATTACGTACAGAAATTGTGTGCGTAGGAACTTGACCGGGCTGTGTAACATTGGTAACTACCTTTATACCTTCCACTTTTACATCATTGACAAAATAATCTTGGGTAGTAGTAGTAATCACGCTACCTGGTGTCATGTAGCGTCCTGTGTAAGTAATAATGATTTTACCACGCCGAGTTCTGCCATCGTTGCAGGTAGTACCTGTGCCGAAGTCAATGACAATAGTTTTAGTGGCAGTGTTGATAGTAACTGTACCACAATTTCTAAAACGCAAAGTGCGTTCTTCAATATCTTCGCCAGTAGTGCGAAGATTGTTGTTGTTTTCAATCATTACATCAGAAACGATGTTGTCCAGGTCGTTGAATTGAGCATCAGCTTGTGCATTATCTACGGCACTTTGGTCAAAAAGAGGTTCTTTTTTGTTTCTGCAACCTACAAAAGCCATAGAGCCTACTAATAAAAACGCCAAAATGGGAAAGATGATTTTTTTCATATCCGTAAAATTTTTAGTTTTGTAAGTTAGAAACAAATTTCCTGCAAAGGTTTAATTGAATAGAAAAAATTTTTTTCGTTTTTTTGGAACACCTTTTGCTTGAAAAATGTATAAAAGAAAAAAGTTCAACCTAAACTCTAAAAAAATGCAAAGAAATAAACCCTTCGGTAAGCCTTTTGGCATCATAGCAGTTTTGATGTTTTGTGTGGTATTAGGCTATGCTCAGCCCGCTTCAACTCCTGTGGAAAGCACTCCCCAAATTGAATTTGACAAAATGACACATGATTTCGGGAAAATTCCACAAGGTACGCCTGTAACTACCACTTTTACTTTTGTTAATAAGGGCAAGACACCTATTACTATCTCTAATGTGCAGGCTTCTTGTGGTTGTACTACGCCTTCTTATACCAAAGAACCTGTACCTCCCAAAAAGAAAGGTGAAGTTACAGCCACTTACAATGCCGCCGTTGTGGGAGACTTCGCAAAAACTGTTACTGTTTTCACCAATACAGGTACGCCTATTACGCTTACGCTCAAAGGTACGGTTGTTCCCAAAGAAAACCCCAACACACAACCGCAAAATAATTCCAAATAATGATATGTAGAGGCACGTTCCCAACGTGCCTCTAAGAGATAGGTGTTATGTGCCTCTACGAAATATGGGTAAAAAAAATGCTCAACAATCCCAAAAACATAATAAATTTCACCCAACGGCTCAAATAACGAAAATGTTTGCGTCTGTCGGCGTAATACAAACGAATAATCAGCCAAGCAATCGGCAAGAAAATAATACTCGTTAGAAAAATCACAATGCCTCTGTTCAGAAAAAAGAAACTCACTGCCAAATTGGAAATAAATCCCATTATCAAGGCATAGACAAACAATTTGGTACGAGGTATGCCCCACAGAATCGGCAAAGTCTTACAGCCAAAGGCTTCATCGCCTTTCACATCTTCCATATCTTTGATAACCTCACGCACTAGTGTAATGAAAAATGCAAAAGAAGCGTAAATATAAATTTCCTCGTAATGCTGATTGTAATAAAAAGCTACTATCCACACCGTAGCTCCTGTAAGCAAAGCTATCACAAAATTACCCACAAAAGGCAAACGTTTCAAAAGATTAGAATACCACCAAAGTAAAAAGATACATACAAAATTTACGATAGCTATTTTCCAAGAAAGCCACAAGCTAATAAGCATAGCCAAAGCATTAAGCAAAAAGTTGAATAACAAAGCCATTCTCCTTTTGATGACACTTCCTACTACCACTCTATCGGGTTTATTGAGTAAATCAATTTTTACATCATAGTAATCGTTGATAATGTAACCTGCGGCGGCAATGAGTATGGTGCTAGAAGAGAGCAAGAAAAAGCGAAAATCTGTAAAATGTTCCCAAAGTGTTTGAGCGGAAGTATCAATGAAAAAAATTTTGACCAAATATTGGGTAAAGCCAATCATCAGCAGGTTACCGAAGCGTACTAAACGAATGAACGCCCGAAATAGAAAAAACTTACTTTGCCTCAAAGTTGCCATTGCAAGAAAAAATCTCCAACAAAAAAACTAAAAATCATACAAAAAACATAACTTTGAAACCAACTTCTTTGAGGGTACAGAGTAGTGAGTACAGAGTAGTGAGTACAGAGTACAGAGTAATGAGTATAGGATAGAGAGTGATAAGAATTCAAATTTTTGCATATTCAGTTTTTCAACTTGTTTCTATATGAATTGGAATAGAATTGCATCTCGTATTTTGCCACATTTGATAGCCGTAGGATTATTTGTAGGAATTTCCCTTGTGTATATGTTGCCTGTAATGCAGGGTAAAAACCTTCGACAGCACGATGTAATACAAAGTTTGGGAGCGGCACATCAATCGCAAGAATACTACAAAAAAACAGGTGATTTTCCATTTTGGAATCCTTATATGTTTTCAGGGATGCCCAATTACATGATTTACATGGACTATCCCAGTAGCATTTCGGTGCATATAGGTCGCTTTTTTGTCAATCTTCTGCCCGAACCTGCTAATATCCTTTTCCTGTATATGCTCGGAACTTACGTAGGGCTTTGCTTAATGGGTTTTTCACCTTGGTTGTCATTTTTGGGAGCAGTGGGGTTTGCTTTTACTTCCTACAATATTATTAACATTGACGCAGGACATATTTCCAAATGTCTTTCTGTGGCTTTTATTCCTCCCATTATTGGGGCGGTATGGCAAGTGTATCGTGGAAATTATGTACTTGGAGGTATTTTGCTTGCTTTTTTCTCAGCAATCCATCAATATGCCAATTTTGTGCAAATGACTTATTATCTGGGACTTACACTTTTGATTTTTGCGATAGTAGAATTTGTAGTAGCCCTTCGGCAAAAGAAATTGAAAAATTTTGTAATAGCCTCAATAGTAGCATTATTAGCGGGTATTTTGAGTATAAGCAACCATATCAATCGGTATATGGTGGTGAATGAGTATGTCAAAAATACCACAAGAGGCAAAAATGAACTCACTGATAGCCCTGAAAATATCGTGTTGGGTATCAAAGACAAGAAAAACAAAAATAACTCAAATACGGGTGGCTTGGATAAAGACTATGCTTTTCGGTGGAGTTATGGCATTGGAGAAACTATCAATTTGCTTATTCCTAACGCTTATGGGGGAAGTTCTTTTGAATTGCCCGATGAAAATAGCAAACTAATGGAAGTAGTTCAAGAGGAAGCTAACAAATACAATACACAAGCAGAAAATTTGATAAATTACTTACTTTCAGAAGGGGCTTTTCCTGCGATGTATTGGGGCGAACAACCAGGTACAGGCGGACCTGCCTACATGGGGGCAGTTTTGTTGGTGTTATTTTTATGGGGAATGCTGGTGAGTAAAAATCCGCTTAAATGGTGGTTGTTGGGGGCTATTTTGCTTTGCATAAGTATTGCTTGGGGCAAAAACTTCTTTCTGAACGACTTACTTTTTGATTACTTACCGCTTTTCAACAAGTTCAGGGCGGTAACTATGATACTTTCACTTATGCCTATTTTTCTTGTAATAGGTGCGGCAATGGGCTTGCAAGAAACTCAAACTTTGTTGCAAGAAAATTCTGCAATACTTTGGAAAAAACTTAAAATTTTTGCAATAGCTTTTGGGGGAATTTTATTGCTATTGGCGATGGCAGGCGGTTTCTTTTTTGATTTTCGTTCCTCGCAAGATAAAATGCTTATCAAAGAAGGTGGAGAAATGGTAGAGTTATTCAGAAGTTTAGTGAAAGCTGCTCAAAAAGATAGAGAAGCACTTTTCAAAGCAGATGCTTGGCGTAGTTGGATTTTGGTGATGTTGGCTTTGGGGGTATTATGGGCATTGTGGAAAAAATTTATCAAGTTTGAAGTGGCTTTGGGTGTGCTTATCTTGCTTACATTGATAGATGGTTGGGGTGTGGCAAAACGTTATTTGAACAACGAAAAATTTGTTGATAAAGAAGAAGCTCGTACTCTTGAACCTACCCCAGCTGATGAAAGTATTTTGAAAGATACTACTTACTATCGTGTGTTAAATTTAGGTAATCCGTTTAATGATGCTTCAACTTCATATTTTCATTATTCGGCGGGGGGCTATCATGGAGCAAAATTACGCAGCTACCAAGACCTTATCAGTGGGCATATAGATAGCGAAATTCGCTCTCTTTACAAAAATTTGCAAGATAGTGCAGGCAAACTCTCCACAGGAACAACCTACAAGCCTGTGATAGATATGCTTAATGTCAAATATTTTATTGTGCCTTTGCAGGGGGGTAAAAATGTAGCTATTCAAAATCCTGATGCATTAGGTGCGGCTTGGGTGGTACGAGAATATAAAATGGTTGAGAATGCAGATGAAGAGTTAAAAGCCTTGAAAAATTTTAATCCTCGTAAAACTGCTGTTATTCGCAAGCAAGCAGGAACAGAGAAGTTGCAAAGTATTCGTTGGGATAGCTTGGCAAAGGTACGTTTGGTAAAACATTCGCCTAATGAAATGGCTTATGAGTTTGAGGCAAATTCTCCTCAAATGGTGGTATTTTCCGAAATTTATTACCGAATGGGCGAATCGGGTTGGCAAGCCTATTTAGACGATAAGCCTATCGATTATTTGAAAGTAAATTATGCTTTACGAGGAATGATAGTTCCTGCGGGCAAGCACACTATTCGTTTTCGTTTTGAACCCAAAGTATATTATGAAGGCGAAAAATTAGCACTTTTGAGTTCAATTCTGATGATTTTATTGCTTTTGGGTAGTTTTTTTTATGCTTGGAAATCCCAAAAAGCAAATGCTAAGGGATAAGGCAAAATCTGAAACAGGTGCTATTTAGGGGGTGTTTTTTGCTTATCAAATTATTTAGAACTGTTCTAAACAAATCATTTTTGCGAAAAAAATTTGCAAATTTTTACAAAAACTTCTCAAAAAGTGGATTTTAAGGGCTAAAATCACACTTGAATTTAATTTTTTGCGAAAAAAAATAGAAAAATTTGATTTTTCGTAAAAAATTTACTAAATTTGGAGTGTTAAAAAAGATACACGTATGGCATCCTTATCTCAATCTAATAAACATAAAAATTTTATTTATGATAGAGCTAAACATCACTTCTTGGGGAATTTCCCAAGCGTTTTGCCTATTGAGCAAGCGTATGTGCATATAGGAATGTTTTTAGGTTGGATTTGCGAAAACGATTTATACAGCGATTTCTTTGAAGAAGAGGCGGCTCTGCAAATTTTGCGTTTTCGCCGTAGGCAAATTAGCTGCTCTATTTTAAGTGCCGTGTGGGATGGCTACTTGGGTTCGGAGTTGTTCAATGAGGAAGGAAATGAGTTTTGTCAATATTACTATCAGAGTGGTAAATATAAAAAAGATTACGAAAGAACTCTTGCCGCTGACTTGCCTTCCATTTATCATGTAGAGGATAACTGGAAAAATTATGAAAAAATTGCTCGCAAAATAACTGCCCGTTACAAAAAATGGAAACAAGGGCTTACAGGTGAAACTGAAAATGAAGAAAATGAGGCAGATGCTTCTTAAAATTGTTTGTAAGGTTAGTATATTGGAACTTAAATTCCTTAAATTTTAGCTAATTGCTATTTTTTCATAGCTATCATAATTGCCTATTGGGTTTATTTTTCGCCTTTTTTGTGGAGGAAATTCAATTTTGCTAAATTTCATCATTTAGTGTATCTGTAAAAAAATTATACTAATTTAAGTTCCAATGTACTCTATATTTCAAAAAAGTTTAATTGCTACAACACGTACCAAAACTAAAATCAAGATTCCTACTGCTATTCTAGGCAGAAAATCTCCATAATGCACATAAAATGTTTGCCCCTCATACACGAAAGCATCTGATTTCATCGCCTTTCGTTGATTGTAAGGAATTTCATTTCTTACTTTGCCCCAAACATCTATGACCGCCGAAGCCCCCATATTAGAGCAATGCAACATTTCTTTGCGAGTTTCAATGCAACGCAAAGCCCCCAGATATAAGTGATGTTGTTGCCATTCTGTATCGCCAAGCCAGCCATCGTTGGTAATAGTACAGAGCAAATTTGCCCCTTTCTTAACAAATTTCGTAAGAAATTCACCGTACATAGACTCATAGCAAATGATAGGAGCAATTTGAGCTTTGCGAGTTGGGAAATTGACAATTTCTTTGCCTGTTCCGAGCAGAAAAAAAGAAGCCCCAATATCACTGATAAAATCTTTCAAAAAAATGGTATACTCAGGGAAAGGGATAGTTTCCACGCCTGGAACTAAAATGATTTTTTTATACCAAAACATAGTATCTTGCTTCAATAATAGTGCTGTATTAAAGTCTTCGTAATACGAATGAGCAAGGGGGGCATATTGGCTGGTTGGACTGCTTTTTTCTTTCGTAAAAATACGCGTAGAAACCCCTAAAAGAACAGGAATACCTAATTTTTTCTGCAAACTATCAATTTTCTGAAAAGTAGGATATTTTCGCATCCAACGTTCATCGAAATTTTCATCAAGGGCAGTTTCAGGAAAAATAACCAAGTCGGCAGTTGTATCAAACTTTTGTAAGGTCAAATCTACAAGCATTTGAGCCTGCTTGGTGTAAGGAATAAAATTAGGACAATCGCTAAATTTTTCCGTAAAAGGATTTACATTCGGCTGAACCAAAATCACTTGCATTTTTTGTGTAGGTGTAAAGATTCGCTTTTGTAAAAGCCAAGAAATTAGCAGAGGCAAGCAGATAACTAAAATGCCCAAAGCTACCTTGAACATAGAAAATTGCTCTTTG
>JANWZC010000040.1 GCA_025054975.1 Raineya sp. | reverse complement strand
AGGTATTGAAGGACTTGCCGAAAATGCAGAAGTCAAAATCACTGATGTTTCAGGAACACTCATTTACCAAACCGTTGCCAAAGGTGGCACAGCTACGTGGAATGTAAGAGATTACAACGGCAGACGTGCCGCACCAGGCATTTATTTAGTTTTTTCAATCAATGCCGAAGGAGAAGCAAGTCAAGTAGCTAAAATTGCCGTGCTTTGAGATGTGCTTCTAATTGCTCGCAAAAAGGCATTTGCAATACTTTTTCGTAACGCTTACACTGCACACAAGGAATATCGGAACGAGCAGGAACTTCTCCTAAAAGCATTTTTTTGGCATATATGTACCTTTCCGACTGCAACAAGTTTTCCAAACCTTCTTGAAACACATTGCCAAAATCTCCAAAATAATTCACACAACACCCCAGCAATTTGCCATCCCAATTGATTTGTGGGGCTGTCCAGAGTTGAAAGCAAGCAGGCGAATAGAAAATTTGATTTTTTTCTTCAAACTCTGTAATATCGGCATAGCCCATTTTTTGAGCCAAAATTTGTCGGTTACGAACAGGAAATTTTTTAGGTGAGTAGTTGAATTTAAGTTTGAAACTCATTTGTAGCTCTTGGGCGAGGGCTTGTGCCTTTTCAATTTCGTGTTCGTTATGCCCGAAAACAATAAATTGCCATTTGAGTTTAGGATACCGACTTTGATATTTTTCTTTGTAAAAATTGATTTTTCGGATATGGTTCAAAACTTTTTCCAAATTTCCTCCCACCCGATACTGCTGGTACGACTGCTGACTTGCCCCATCTATTGAAACCTTGATTTTTACAACTTGATATTTGACTAATGCTTCTGCTACTCTATCAGGCAAATAATTTAGGTTGGTTCCATTGAGAATAGTGAGTTGGATATTTTTTTCGTAAGCCATTCGTAAAATCTTTTCTATTTGTGGATGTAAAAAAAGTTCTCCATAATTAGATAGTTCAAGACTTTGGATTTGCGGATTTTTTTCCAAAAAATCTCTAAATTGTTCAATATCCAAGTTTCCCCAACCAATAGCAGAATATTTGCGGTGATAACCTGTTCCCGTAAAACACAACGGACATTTAAGCTGACATTTGCTACTAATCTCCAAACGCAAATGTTTGCTTTGCCACCAAAGAGAAAGATTTTTACGTTTTTGAGAAAACAAATTCCAATTCCAGTTTTTCATCAAAGACACTCTCAAACTCTCAAATTTTGTAATTTTAGCACAAGTTTTCAAATATACAAAAATTGCCTTATCATCCAAACAAGAAAGCAAAATTCTATGCAAAAGCTCTCCAAAGATTTCTACATAAGGACGGATGTTGTACAAATTGCACAAGATTTACTTGGTAAATATCTTTTCACGTGCATAGATGGCAAAGTTACAGCGGGCAAAATCGTAGAAACTGAAGCCTATTGTGGTAAAACTGATAAAGCTTGTCATGCTCATCAAAATCGTTATACAGAACGCACCAAAATTATGTTTGCCGAAGGCGGTAGAGCCTATGTATATGTGTGTTATGGCTTACATCACTTGTTCAACGTAGTAACCAACGTAGCAGGTGAAGCTGATGCCGTATTAGTACGAGCCATAGAACCCATTGAGGGCATAGAAACTATGTTACAAAGGCGAAATTTCAAGGAGTGCAAGCCTCAACTTACTGCGGGTCCTGGGGCTTTATCGCAGGCTTTGGGCATTACAAGAAAGCATTACGGCGAAATTCTTTGGCAAGATACTATTTGGATAGCTGAAAATCAGTTTGCCCGAGAAAATTTTGAAATTCTTACCTCTACGCGTGTAGGCATTGCGTATGCCGAAGAAGATGCTTTTTTACCTTGGCGTTTTCGTATCAAGGGTAATCGTTGGGTGAGCAAGGCAAAAGGAATGGGAGAGTAAAAAGTAAATTTAGATAATGACTTTGTAAGTCTTGCAAGATGATTTATGCCTTTGTATTTCAAGTATTGATACCAAAGACCACTGCCACTATACAATCGTATAATTATTTTTTTATCTTGAACCACTACTCATCTCAAATAAAACGCAGTGCATCAAACTCACTGCGTTTTATTTTTTCCAAATAGCCAATAATGAATCAAGATTGTTATCAGGGCATACACAAGGGAAATGATTGAGAGACTTAAACCTAATTTTTCCATAGTTTTAGGTTTGAGTATCATTTCACCTCTATTCTTCTAACTGAATTTTCAAAACCTTTCTTTTTAGCCATTTTGATAGTGAGAATACCATTTTTTAAGGAAGCATTTACTTTTTCGGTGTCGGCACTTTCAGGAATTTGGAATACTCGCTGAAAGCAAGCATATCCAAACTCTCTACGAAGCCAATTTTTTTCTCTTTCTTCTTTTTCGTATTGTTTTTCGGAGGAAATACGCAAAAAGCCGTCTTCTACTTCAATTTTGAGGTCTTTCTTGTCAAGACCAGGTACAGCCACAGCAATTTCAAAGGCTTTTTCTGCCTCGCTAATATTTACAGAAGGTACAAGTCCTACTTCTTCGTTTTCTTGAACGTCTTTACCCATTATTTTTCCCCAAAATTTCTCAATTACAGCAGGGAATTTGGGTTTTAAGTTTTTTGTCCATTTAAGTAAGTTCATAGCCATAACAGTTTAATAGTTTGGTTTTCAATTAGATACAAACAAAGAGCATACCATTCAGTACAAACAGACTTTTTGACGGATTTTTTAACAGTTTGCCTAAAACAATCAGACGAATTGTCTTAAATTTGCTGTAAATTTTATTGTTTCAACTGACAAATCGTCTATGTTTCTCTTGAAACGCACATTTTGGAAAAAATTTTTCATCAAATCGGCTTGGGGATTACTTGCGTGTTTTGTGCTTTTTTTGCTTTTGGACTTGATTTTTCCTTTTCGCTTTCAAATTCATTATTCGCAAGTTATTTTAGATGAGGAAAATAGAGTTTTAGGGGCATTTTTGAGCCAAGACGAAAAATGGCGAATGAAAACCGAACTCAATGAAATTAACGAAGACCTACAAAAAGCCTTCATTGCCAAAGAAGACAGATATTTTTTCTACCATTTTGGAATAAATCCTTTATCGGTGGTAAGGGCATTTTTGAATAATTTACTCTCGCAAAAACGCACTTCGGGGGCTTCTACTATCACTATGCAAGTAGCTCGTATGCTTGAACCTAAACCTCGTACCTACCTGAACAAACTTATAGAAATGTTCAGAGCAATGCAGTTAGAATGGCACTACTCTAAACAAGAAATCTTGCAAATGTATCTGAATTTAGTGCCTTATGGCGGTAACATTGAAGGTGTAAAATCCGCTTCGGTGCTATTTTTTCAGAAATTGCCTCAAAATTTGAGCATTGCAGAAATTACTACACTTGCTATCGTTCCTAATCGTCCTAATAGTTTGGCTTTGGGCAAAGACAATGCCCTTATTCGGCAAGAAAGAAACAAGTGGCTCAAAAACTTTGAACAACAAAGTGTTTTTGATAGCAAAGAAATAGCTAATGCCTTACAAGAACCTTTGGAAGTAAAAAGGACTGAAATTCCTCGTTTTGCACCGCATTGGTGTATTCGTTTGAGTCGAAAATATCCCAAAGATGAAAACATCCGAAGCAGTTTGCTATTGCCCACGCAAAATAAAGTACAAACCCTTGCCGAAAATTATGCCAAAAAGCTCAAAATGTTTCAAATAGAAAATTTGGCTGTTTTGGTGGTTGAAAACCGAACTCGCAAAATTCGGGCTTATGTAGGTTCGCAGAATTTTGCTGAAAGTCAGGTGGATGGTGTAGTAGCTATTCGTTCTCCGGGCAGTACGCTCAAACCTTTGGTATATGCCTTGGCTATGGACTTGGGCAAGCTCACTCCTAAAACCACTCTTTTGGACATTCCTACCGATTGGAACGGCTACAGCCCCGATAATTTTGACAACAAATTCAGAGGTAAGGTTTCCGTAGAAACGGCTCTTTCGCTTTCGCTCAATATTCCTGCGGTGGCTACATTACACGAAATTTCAGTAGATTATTTTGTGAAAAAACTCAAACAAGCAGGCTTCAAAACGTTGAGTAAGCAAGAAAAAAAAGTGGGGCTTTCTATGATTTTAGGTGGTTTTGGGACAAATTTAGAAGAATTGACAAACCTGTATGTAACCTTTGCTAACAGCGGCTTGTATGCCTCCTTGAATTTTTTAGCAAAAGATAGTACTACTCGCACCGACACATTGATTTCAGCTACTTCGGCATATAGTTTTACGCAGGTGCTTACACTCGCTCAACGTCCCGATTTACCCAGAAGTTACCAAAATGCTAAAAATAAGCCCTTCGTAGCTTGGAAAACAGGTACATCTTACGGCAAACGCGATGCGTGGAGCATTGGTTACAATCAAAATTATACAATAGGCGTTTGGATAGGCAATTTTTCAGGCAAGGGCGTACCCGAACTTTCAGGCTCGGAAATAGCTACCCCTTTGCTTTTTGAGATTTTTAATGCTTTGGATAATCAAGCCTCTGCACTGCCGACTGCTCCATCTAATATCCATTTTCGTTTAGTTTGTTCGGAAAGTGGCTTACCTCCTAATAGTTTTTGCGAAAATCAAGTAATTGATTACTACATTCCTTTGATTTCACCTTCGCAAGTGTGTCAGCATCAAAAAGAATTATATGTTTCCGCTGACGAAAAACTCCAATACCTCCCCGACTGCCTGCCCGAAAAAGGCTACAAAAAGAAACTTTTTCCTAATCTTTCCAGCGAATTGCAAGCCTACTATGAAGCCGAGAAAATTCCTTATCTCAAAATTCCACCTTTACACCCACAATGCGAACAATTTTTACAAAATAGTGAAAGTATGAAACCTCAAATTGTTTCGCCTGTGGCAAATAAAACCTATTTTATGCCCTCCGAACCTACTGAACTTATGCTCAAAGCCTACACCCGAAACGATGTCAAAAAAGTGTATTGGTACATCAACGACAAACTTTATCAAGAAGCCCTCGCCCAAGAAAATGTTTTCTTTAAGCCCAAAATAGGTAAAAATACTATCACTTGCGTTGATGATAAAGGCAGAAGCCAAAAAATTAGTATCCAAGTGGAAAGAGAATAGTTGAGTAGTGAGTACAGAGTACAGAGTAATGAGTACAGAGTAGTCAGTACAGAGTACAGAGTAATGAGTACAGAGTAGTAAGTAGTGAGCGAGAGCGATAATAGTGGTAATCAGTTAGATAAAAATGCCTTTTGAATGTAACTCACAATATCTTCGGCGACTTCTTTTTTAGTTTTCAATGGGAAATGAGTTTGATTACCAGCCTTATCTAAAATGCAAATTTTGTTGGTATCATGAGCAAAACCTGCTCCTTCATCTTTGAGCGAATTCAGTACAACTATATCAAAATTTTTACGTTGAAGTTTTTGCAAAGCATTTTCTATTTCATTTTGCGTTTCCAAAGCAAAACCTACAAAAAATTGATGAAGCTTTTTCTTTTGCCCCAATGTATAAGCAATATCTACATTTTTGATAAGTTCCAAAGTAAGTGTTTCGCTGTTTTTCTTAATTTTTTCAGGGGCAACCTCTCTGGGGCGATAATCTGCCACCGCCGCTGAAAATACACAAATATCCATTTCATTAACCAAACTTTGAGCCACCTCAAACATTTCTTGTGCTGAAACTACTTTGTGTATATGCACGCTCGCAGGTGTAGGGATAGTCGTATTTGCCGCAATTAAATGCACTTCTGCCCCTTTTTGAGCAAAATTTTCAGCCAAAGCAAAACCCATTTTTCCTGTGGAATGGTTACTTACAAAACGCACAGGGTCAATGGCTTCACGTGTAGCTCCTGCGGTTATCATTACTTTTTTGCCTGCAAAAATTTGCTTCTGCTGAAAAAATCTTTCTAAAAATGCTACAATATGTTCAGGTTCAGCCATTCGCCCCTCTCCTACTAAACCACTGGCAAGTTCGCCATATTCCGAAGGAATAATATGATTACCAAAACTCTGTAATTTTTGCAAATTGGCTTGTGTAGCAGGGTGTCGGTACATATCTAAATCCATTGCAGGAGCAAAAAACACAGGACAACGTGCCGAAAAATAAGTAGCCGTAAGTATATTATCACAAATGCCATTAGCACATTTGGCAAGCGTATTAGCACTGGCAGGAGCTACTACAATCGCATCAGCCCACAAGCCTAATTCTACGTGATTATGCCACGTACCTGTTTTATCTTTTACAAAATCAACCATTACAGGATTTTTGGAAAGCGTTGCAAGTGTGAGCGGAGTAATAAATTTGGTAGCAGTTCGGCTCATAATTACCTTCACCTCTGCTCCTTGCTTGATGAGCAATCGCACCAGCAAAGCCGACTTATACGCCGCAATACTCGCCGTAATCGCTACAATGATTTTTTTATTCTTCATCATGAGCCGTAAGAGCAGTACTTTGTTCTACTAATTGAGAGGCTTTTTGTTTTTTCAGTCTTTTGTGCAAAAAAGAAAGCACTATATTTTCAAGCACACTTTCAAGAGGTTTTAGCAAAATAACTATCAAAAGTTTTGAACCAATACTTGTCCATTGATTACCCTCAAAACGAGTTTCAATAATAGGCTCTATTAGAATTTCCTCTACCAAAAATAACACAACCGCCAAAAATAACACAATAGTGGTAGCAGTTCGTCCTGCACGAGCTTGGGTGAGTTCATTTATAGTTCGTTGAAGTTCTTGATTTTTGGCATCTAATTCTTTATTTTTTTGGTCGAGGGCGGCGTTAGCCTTATCTAATTTTTTCTGAATTTTATCACTTACTTTGGTAATAAGTCGCATCTGTCCAATAGACTCCTCAAAGTTCAGTAGCAAACGTTTGTACTCCTCTTTTAAGTTGTGTTCATGCAAATCTAATTTTTCAGCGATTTGTTTGGCTCTCTGCAACTCATTAACCTCTTTGATGTAAATTTTTTCCATTCAGAAAATTTTTCTTGCAAAGATAGTTTTAATTTGCTTTTTTCGTAAATTCAAGTCAAAAAAGTTTTCATAAACGCTAAAATCAACCGCTATGAACCCTTGGCACGATGTACCCGTAGGAGACAATCCTCCTGAAATTGTTAATGCTATCATTGAAATTCCCAAAGGAAGCAAAGGGAAATTTGAAATCCATAAGCCCACAGGACTATTGATGTTGGATAGAGTATTGTTTTCTGCGGTACATTATCCTGCAAATTATGGTTTCATACCACAAACCTATTGCGATGATAAAGACCCTTTGGATATTTTGGTGATTATGTCCATTGACTTACCGCATTTGTGTATGGTAGATGCCAAAGTAATTGGCGTAATGCGTATGATAGACCAAGGCGAAGCCGATGATAAAATTATTGCAGTAGCTCAATACGATATGAGTGTCAATCATATTAACGATATTAGTCAGTTGCCTCCGCATACTACCGTAGAGATTCGGCGTTTTTTTGAGGATTACAAAAAGTTAGAAAACAAAGAAGTAGTTGTAGAAGATTTTTTAGGCAAAACCGAAGCTATGCGAATTGTACAAGAAAGTATTGAACTTTACAAAAAAACTTTTGGCAAGCCATGAAAACGATTACAAGTCTTTCGGAACTAGATTTGAATGGCATTTACACTTACGCAGACTATTTAAGTTGGCGGTTGGAGCAGACTGTTGAACTTATCAAAGGGAAAATTTTTCCAATGTCTCCTGCTCCAAGTATGAAACATCAAAGGGTATCTATGTTTTTGAGTGCATCTATTTTTAATTTTTTGCAAAACACTCAAAAAGCCTGTCAGGTTTTCTCCGCTCCTTTTGATGTGCGTTTGTTGGATAAAAAGAAATCCAAAAAAGCCAACCAAGTCATTTATACCGTAGTACAACCCGATATTTGCATTATTTGCGATAAAAGTAAATTAGACGATAAAGGTTGCTTGGGGGCACCCGATTTGGTGGTGGAAATTCTTTCTTTGGGCAATTCCAAAAAAGAAATGAAAATTAAGTATCAACTCTATGAAGAAACAGGTGTAAAAGAGTATTGGGTAGTTTTTCCATACGAACAAAATGTTTTGCAATTCGTTTTGGATGAAAAAACAGAAAAATTTTATCTCAAAACCACTTTCAGCGAAGATGAAATACTTACGTCTCATATCTTTCCCGATTTGCAAATCAATTTGGCAAAAGTATTTGAAGAATGAAGTACCCTTCGGCTACGCTCAGGATACTTCGGCTACATTCAAAGTGCTGAATATCTGCTACAAAAGTCTTGTGTCTTGTGTCTAATATCTAACGTCTAAAAAATGGCAGAGGTTAAAATTGCAGAGTCTTGGAAAGTACGTTTGCAAGAGGAATTCAATAAGCCTTATTTTGAAGATTTGATTACATTTGTTAAGTACGAATACAAACACAAAAAAGTTTATCCACCGGGTAGTCTGATTTTCAATGCTTTTGAAAAATGTTCGTTTGAAGATTGTAGGGTAGTTATTTTGGGACAAGACCCTTATCACGGTGAAGGACAAGCCCACGGACTTTCTTTTTCTGTTCCCGATGGGGTAAAAATGCCTCCTTCGCTGATAAATATTTTCAAAGAAATTCAAGCAGACTTGGGCAAACCTTTTCCCAAAAGTGGCAATTTGGAACGTTGGGCAAAACAAGGGGTTTTGTTGCTCAATGCCACGCTCACGGTACGTGCAGGTGAAGCAGGCTCACACCAAAACAAAGGTTGGGAAAAATTTACAGATGCCGTTATCAAGGTTATTTCTGACCAAAAGGAACACGTCGTATTTTTGTTATGGGGAGCTTATGCCCAAAAAAAAGGAAAAATTGTAGATAGAAGCAAACATTTAGTTTTAGAAGCCCCCCACCCGTCTCCGCTTGCAGGGGGCGGTTTTGCAGGAAACCGTCATTTTAGCAAAACTAATGAGTACCTAATACAACACGGCTTACCCCCTATTGATTGGTAAGCATTCACTTTTGTAAGACTTTTCGGATTTTTTCGGCAAGTTCCTTGCTAGCTCGTAGCAATGGCAAACGCACCTGCGAGCCGCATACGCCCATTTCTGCAAGTAATTGCTTGATACCCACAGGATTACCTTCTACATACATCAAGTCGTTGAGCGGTAAAATTTCAAACATCTTTTCAGTAGCTTTTGCAAAATCGCCAGCCAAAGCAAAATGCGTCATTTCTACAAAGGCTTTGGAAGCATTTGCCAAGACAGAAATTACTCCTACTGCTCCAAAACTTATCATAGGTACAGTGAGTATATCGTCCCCTGAAATTAACATAAAATCTTGGGGCTTTTGACGAGCAATTTCCATACATTGTAGCAAATTGCCCGAAGCCTCTTTGATACCTATGATATTGGGGTGTTGAGCTAATTTGAGTGTGGTTTCTGCGGTAAGATTGGAGGAAGTTCGCCCAGGAACGTTATACAAAATAATTGGCACGGGTGAGGCATCTGCAAGTTTTTCGTAATGAGCTATAATACCTGCTTGCGTAGGCTTATTGTAATAAGGACTTGCCGAAAGCACAGCAGTAACTCCTGAAAAATCAGTTTCTTGAATGATGTTTAGTAAGTTTTCGGTGTTATTTCCACCAATGCCATAGACAATAGGCAGGCTTTTAGGATTGTTATTTTTTGCGAATTCCAATAAAACTTGTTTTTCTTTTGAGGTAGTAGTAGGCGACTCACCCGTAGTACCTTGAACCACCCAATAATCTACACCAATGGCAGTAGTATGAGCCAAAAGTTTTTCAAAACCTGCAAGGTCAAGTTGATAGTCATCGGTGAAGGGAGTAACCAAAGCTACTCCTACTCCTTTAAGTTTGCTTTGTGGTATGCTCATTTTCTAATTGATTTGCAAAATGGTGCAAATCTAATAGCATTTGTTCAATAATCAAATCATAACGCAATTTTTTCAGACTGGAAAGCAAAACCAAAGTTATCCGATTTTGAAAAATTACAAGCGTACTAAATAAAAACCAAATTTGGGCATATTTATTAGCAAAAGGAGTAAAAAAATCTTCGCAAATTGCCTTTACCTTATCCGAAGGTGAGCCACTTACAAAATAATCTTTATCAATCCAAGTAATTTGCGTGCTGATAAGTTGGCTTTCATCGGCTTTCTCTTTGGCTCGCAAATGATTTTTGGGCGTAATTTGAAAATGAATTTTTTGCAGATTGTTCAGTTCAATACTGATTACCAAATAGTTATATTTTTCTTGAATGGTACGTTCTATGATAATATGCCTATTTTGCCATACTCCCTCTAAACGAGGCAAAGCAACATTTCCACTTTTACGTTCAAGTTGGGCTTGCAAACCAAATTTTTCAGCTACTTTCTGAAAATAATCTACAATTTTTCGGCTTTCTTGAATGGTTTGCAAACGAAAATAAAATATGAAAAATACTAATCCTCCAAAAACTACAAACATCAAAATTGCAACAAATAACTGCATAGCTTTATTTGAATTTATTTTTCTGCATTCGGCTAATGAAAACTCCTGCAAATTCAATCATTTTCCTGAATACATTAAAATATAAAGTTACAAATAAAACTCCGCTCATTAGCCAAATCACGCAAACATTAAAATATATGGTTTCCCAAAACCTATTTGCAAAATATTTTTGTGGAGCAAAAAAATGTGTTCGGAAATCTAACGAGTGTGAAGGTTCAGGCAGTTGGAATATAGGATAAATTTTTTGTACCAAACGATTTTCTTCGGTAGTAATAATCCTTTCAGGCGTATCAATGGCTTTGACAAGTTTTTCAATAGCTTCGTTGTAATAAGTATTTTTCAGCGTAAGAAATTGTCTTCTTTGGGTTTCTGTTTTCGTGAGAGAAGCTATTATTTTATCTTTCTGCTCGCTATACTCGTTATATGAAAGAACGTAAAACTTTTTGAGTTTCTGTAAATGCTCTTTCAAGGCTTGATATTTGTCTTTCAAGTTATTGAGGTCTAATTTTTCAGGATTTTCCCAAATAAGTCCTGTTAGTTGATTTTGCTTTTGTAGTTCATTTTTCAGCACAGCCAAATTTTCTTTTGCCTCTTGTTGCAAAGAGTCTATTGCTTGGAAATTAAAGGCATTGTCTAACTTGGTTTCTAATTCAGGTATATACAAAACTTTATGATATTCAGCTTGGGCAATTTTTTGGTCGTAAGGATAAAAGTCTTGCTCAAAACGATTGAGTTTGAATTGCCCCACCACCAAAGCCTCAAAAGCCCAACGCGAAGCCATAAACTCAGCAAGTAACGGCACTTTTCGGTCTGAACCCAATACAGGATTGATTTCATTGAAACGCACTACAATCCCCCCTAGAAGCAGTTGCGGTATCAGTAGCAAAGGAATAAGAATGTAAATGGTTACAACCGAATTGAAAGTTGCCGAAACGTTCAAGCCCAACATATTCGCAAAACAAGCCGTACTGAAAAGCACTAACCAATACAGCATATTCATACCTTCAATGCCCAAAATCCAGTTGCCAATCAGCACAAAACTTAACATTTGTATGGCTGAAAATGAAAACATCAAAATTACTTTTGAAATTAAGTAGCTCATTCGGCTCAAATGCAAAAAACGCTCACGCTTTCGTATTTTGGCATCTTTGATGATTTCCTCAGCACTCACCGAAAGCCCCACAAAAAGAGCTACAATCACTGCCATAAAAATATAAGCAGGCAGATTATTGTTTTTAGCAAAAATATACGTGTTGTCGGAGACTTGATAGAAACGTACCACAAACGCAAGTATCAAAGCCAAAAGAGGTGCTTCTAACAAATTGATGACCATATATTGCGTATTACTCAATTTAGCAAGCACATCACGCGTCAGATACACTTGCATCTGCTTGAAAAATGAAGCAACTTTGAAATGAACTGTTGGCTTTTGTGTTTGTGGGGTAACTTTTTGAAATTGGGTTAGTTGTTTATAATACTCATTCCATTTCTGCGGGCTAACTTTGCGTTTATCGGTAGGAGTGCCGTATTCATTCACTACTTTGGTTTCAACGATATTAAAAATTTGTTCAGGATTGATATTTCCACACTCACCACAAATACTTTTGTCCTTATCCACAAAACCTGCTATTCTTTTGAAATAAGTAACCGCCTCCAAAGGATTGCCATAATAAATCGGATACCCACCCACATCAAGAATAAGAAGTTTATCAAACATTTTGAAAATATCCGAAGAAGGCTGATGAATAACAATAAACACTAATTTTCCTCGCAAAGCAAGTTCTTTGAATAGCACCATAATATTTTCCGAATCGCGTGAGGAAAGCCCCGAAGTAGGTTCATCTACAAACAAGATGTAAGGCTCACGTAAAAGTTCCAAAGCTACATTGACACGCTTACGCTGACCACCACTGATAGTTTTTTGCAAAGGATTACCTACTTTCAAATCTTGAATTTCTGAAATGCCTAAACTTTTGAGCGTTTTCTGTACTAATTCATCTAATTCCTGTTCGGTGGCATCGCTGATGCTCAATTTTGCCGCATAATATAAATTTTGATACACGGTTAGCTCTTCAATCAATAAATCATCTTGGGGGACATACCCTATTAGTCCTGCGGTAGCTTGCCTATCTTGGTGAATATCAATGCCATTGATAAGCACCTTGCCTTGTGTGGGTTTGAGTGTTCCATTAAGCACATTGAGCAAAGTAGATTTCCCCGAACCACTTGCCCCCATAAGTCCTATGAGTTGCCCTGCTCCTTCGGAAATACTTACATCTCGCAAACCTATACGACCATTAGGAAACTGATACCATATATTTTGAGCCTCAAAAGAAATTTTAATTTCAGTTGTTTCATTCAAGAAAAGTCCTACTACATCACTGTAATAGACAGGCTTCATATTTTCAGCCCTAATGCTACTGCCCACAGGAAAAGGATAAACGTGATGGACTTTGATAGGTAAAGTGTTCAAAAAAACATCAGTTTTGCCAACATATTTCAACAGATACATCTCGGCACTGGGTATGCGTAAAATACTAATAGCCCCGTCTAAATTACCCCGAAAAATATGTTTGTACTCTCTTTCAGTGTTTTCAATAGCGTCAATCCAAACGATATTGCCGTGAATATTACTTTCGCAAAAATCCTCAATAATGAAGTGCCTCAAAAGTTCGTATTCTGCATTTTCAAGATTGAAATAAGTAGCAATAGTTTTTGAAAATTTTAACTCACGTTCCGAAGCATTACCATCAGCAATACTTAATTCCAATAAGTAAGCTAAAATGATAATTTTTTGATTTTTCGTAAGTTCAGCATTGAGTTGCTGACAAATTTTTTCAGGATTCAAGGTTTGTGTTGCATATTTATCAAAAAGTTTGGCATATTCACGGGCAACTTCTTCATCAAAATTCTCTTCCAAAAACTTTTGAATAATTTGCTTCTCTTCTTGGGTTACACCATCAATTTGAGCCGATGCCACCAAAAGTTGTATAATGGCACGTAAAACTTTCTCACTCATTTTTTTAGAGATTAAACATCAGACACAAGACATAAGATTTTTAACCTCACCCTAAATCCCTCTCCAAAGGAGAGGGACTTTGAATACCCCTACTTTTCAACATTTGACATAAAAAATTCAAATCCTTTAACCTCACCCTAAATCCCTCTCCAAAGAAGAGGGACTTTATGCGAATCCCCTATTTTTCAACTTCGAACATAAATCAAGTACTTTACCTCACCCTAAATCCCTCCTCCAAAGAAGAGGGACTTTAAGGGAACTCCCTATTTTTCAACATTAAACATAAATATCAAGTACTTAACCTCACCCTAAATCCCTCTCCAAAAGAGGGGATTTTTGGGAAACTTCTATTCAAATATGTTGTGAGATAAAAATATAGCGAAACAAACAATGTTTTACTTTTGCTCTGTTGTAAAGTAAAATTGCTCCTTGTATTGGAGCAAATGTAGTAAAAAATAGTTGTAAAAAAGATGATAAGCATAACTTTTTGTGTAGAAATTGTTACAAGCAATTTCAGCACTACTTCAAGTAATCAAGAGTTACTCCTACTATCAAGAATTGATAATCGGTATTTTTGTTAAGAAGCTCGGATATAAGGTGTTCTTCTATGTTATTCTGTATCATTTATAGAACAAAAATTCTCCTAACATTAACATAGTCAAAAAAATTGGTTTTTGCCCCTTTCCTTTGGCATCTTAGTTTTACTTAGCAACCAAAAGAGAGGAACTAAAACCAAATTTTTTGAATATAAGTTTTTAGTACAACAAAAGAAACTTGAAAGTTTAGAAATATGTGTTTATTTATTCCAACTTCAAATCTTCAACCCTCATATTTTTTTACCTTAGCAGCACGAAAGAACCTATATTAAAGACTTTTTGGTCTCGTGCATCGTAGAATTGGTAATAATAAGCCCCTTCGGCGGCAAGTTTGCCATCACGGCGTCTGCCATCCCAACCCTTTTCAGGTAAGCGAGATACAGAATCAGTCTCAAAAACTATTTCCCCACGTTCATTGATAATCTTCACACCCAAGAATGGAAAACTTTCAATATTCTTCACAAACCACACGTCATTTTGCCCATCTCCATTCGGGCTAAACATTGCCGCAGGTTCTATACTTACAGGTTTGGTTACTACAACTTTTGCTGAAACCGAATCGGCAGTATTGTAAAACACATCACGAGCTACAAACCATAATGTGTAAGTTCCTGCTGAACAATTGTTAAGATTGAAAACTACTTCACTTTCATCATTGGTAGTGCCTAAATTGATAGACTTCATGGCACTTGCCGTATGAGGCAAAGTAGGTTGTAATTGCTCATCTTGGTCGGGGAGTTCGGGTTCGTATTGCATACGCCAATAAGTGCGTACATAGTCGGTTTTATCGCTTATTCCTGTAACCCTACCTTTCACCGAAAAAGGAGCATTCTGTGGGGCTTCTCCATCATTAAATATAAACCCTTCGGGTGTTTTTACCACTCGTTTTTCAGGACTTGGCTCAATGGTGAGAGCAAAGGTGCTTTCACCCGGCTTTACGATAATACGCACTTTGGCTGAGTCACCAACATTATAGAAAATATCCTTTGCCACAAACCAAAACTCATAAATTCCTTCCGTAATCCGTTGGTTCATGGTAACCGACTGATTGAAAGTAGTAGTTCCTATTGAGATAACATTAGGCGAAGACATCGTGTGCGGCAGAGCAATGCTTGCAGGATTACCATTTTCAGCATGCCAATAGGTGCGTATCACATCACTATTTGGATTGATGCCTGTAACTTCTCCGCTAAATGTATAATCGTTGTAAGGGTCTATAGTTACCTCGTTAGCAGGATTGACCGTAACATCAAGATTGCTTTGTGGAGGTTGTATAGCAAATTCTACACTATCCACCGCTATGGCAATACTAGGGTGAGAAGTTTCATAGTATTCATCTACCGCTCTCAAATAAAATTTATACATACCATAAGCCAAAGGACTATTTAACGTAAGTGTGGTAAATTGTACGCTATCACTTTCAGCAATATATTGGTATGGGGCGAGAGTAATTTGAGTAGGATTAGTAGCGGCTTGTTCCCACCTAAATTTTACTCTATCATTCCATATATCTTTTTGATTGATTTTACCATTGATTTGTAAATTGTTGATTGGTGTATATTGCGGTGAAGGTACGGGGGTTATTTTAGATTTCAGATGACTTTTCTTAGGATACACTAAAAAAGTTTCAGAAGAATCTACTTGGACAAAACCATCAAAGGCTCGTAAGCGATATGTATAAACTCCTGACGCTAATTCAGGAAAAGCTACACTATCCGACTTGATTTGCCCAATAGGTATAGTACCACCCGCAGGTACAAAAGCTGTAGGTCCTGCATCTTGAAACCAAGTGTAAGTTACATTATTAACAGGGTCGGAAATGTAAAAGCCCATTTTTTTGCCTGCAGTTGGCTTGAATAAAGTATCAATTTTTTGTATTTGTACCACTGGTGGAATATTACTGGGGGGTAAAGCAACTACGGTAAGAGTATCACAAGCTGTTTGTGAACCATTGGTAGCACAAAGACGCCATTTGTACACACCAGGTCCTGGATGCTGTAAGCGTCTTGCCCAAGCAGGATGAGAGCCACAGCCGGTTGGTGCAAGTCCGCTAGGCGAAGCCGGAAAAGGTGCTTCATTCGGCACTTTGCTAACAAATTGCCAACTATAAGTTACAGATGCAGGAGTAAATCCTGATATGGTGACGGTATGAGCTGCTGCCGGCGTAGCACAAGGAACAGCCGTTACAGTCATGATAATAGGGGTAGGACTTACCGTACGAGATTTGGGGGTAATTACTAAGCTTTGTGCTAGTGATTCCCAACTACCAAGCAGCCCCCATAAAAGCAATAATCCACTTATTTTCTTCATAATTCTTAATGTTTTACAACTAACTTACTAACATACCTGAAGTCTCCTATACCTATTTCGAGTAGGTAGATACCGTTTGCTAAGTTTTCTGTAGGTATAAAAATTGTTTTTTGAGTACCTTCCAAATAATAATCCTTTTCCATTACAAATATACCCATAGTGTTGAGCAACCTAACTTTTATATGTTCGCGTTGTTCAAATAATTTAGAGAATGCAACATATACGCCTAAATCAGTTGGGTTTGGGTATATATTAATACCACCTTTGCCACTCCATTCTTCACTAGCTATATTAGAATACTTAACTTCCCCACTTTGACTAATTCCCTTAATACGATAATAATTTCGCCCTTCAAAAGGTATCACATCTACGTAGGTGTAGATTTGTCCTGTATTTTTAGCGGCAAAGTGAGTAATAGGTGTAAAATTAAGCATATCCACAGAACGCTCTATAATATATTCTTTCATTCCATTTTCTTGATTGATATACCATCTGACGGCTATACCATTGTTTTGAGCTTTTGCAGAAGCCCGAATTTCTGTCGCTAAGAGTGGATTAGGACAATTTATGGTAACAGGTCCTGCAA
>JANWZC010000003.1 GCA_025054975.1 Raineya sp. | reverse complement strand
TTTGTTATCAACGAATATTTTACCATTTATTTGTACTTCTGCTACGTTATTGCTTATAGAAATGATTTTATAAGTGGTATTTACCTTCATTTCTACTTCTCCCATTTCGCTTTTGTCAATTACTTCACTTGTCCAAGTATCTCCTACCCCCACAGGATTTTCGGGGTATTCTACGTTTGTGGTTTGTGCGGGCGACTCAATGGCTTTCCCTGCGGTTTTGGTTTCTAGAATTTTTCCACGAGGAGAAATAAGCATTGTGAATTTTGAACCTTTCATTTCTTTGAATTGTGCTAATTCAGCAGGTTGTTTAGCAGGATTGTCAGAGTCAAATTCCATTTCTCCCATAGGGGAAGTTTGTTTCATGTAAATTTTTTCGTAAGTAGCCTCGTGAGTTTGATTGCCATTACTGGCAACATCAGTAACTACCACTCTAAGGCTTAAATCTTGTTTCTGCGGAATTTGCATACCCATTGTCTCAATGGTCATATCCATATTTACACTTTGGGTATAGGTACTACCTTTGGGTAAGTTGTAGCGTAAAAGTACCTTACCACTTTGTATGGCAGTATTTTCGGTAGTTTCTTTATCTTTTTTCTTTTTCTTTTGTGCAAAAACTGCATCAGCATTGGCAAATACTGCAACTGCAAGCAAGAAAATGAAAATCCGTTTCATAAAATTTGGGATTTGGGTTAAGAATTGAGTTTAATTAAATCTAAAAGAATTTGAATGGCATTTTTCTTGTATAAATCTTTGATGTTTTTGTACTGCTCCACAGGTTTAATTTTAGGCTTGTTTTCGGTATTTTCTTCATTTTCACCTTCTTTTTTCTCTTCAGTTTTGATTTCTTCGTCTTCTAAATTGCTGGTTTGTTCTTCTAATTCTTTACGTTCTTTTTCAAGTTTTTCTTTTTCAGCTTTGCGTTTGGCTTCATTAAGCGAAATTAAAGTTTCTTTGCGTCTCTGACGAGCTTTTTCGGTATTGGCAATCAGTTTTTTCAAGTCTTCATCAGTTTTCAAACGCTTTTGGAAATTATTTTGCAAACTAATCAAAGTTTTGCTTTTTACTTCATTAGTAGGTTTGAAAGAACTTGCAGGGGTAATTTCATCCCAAGGAAGCGAAGTAGGATACGAGGCTTCACTCAATTCGTTTGCCTCAAAAGGACTAGGCAAAAGAATATCAGGTACTACACCTTTATTTTGCACACTACTGCCAGAAGCCCGATAGTATTTAGAAACGGTCAAGTTAAGTTGTCCGATTCCATTGCTATTGGGGTTAGGATTGGGTTCATTAGGCATAAAGCGAGCCAATTCTACTACATTTTGCACGGTACCCTTGCCATAAGTGCTTTCGCCTACAATTACTCCTCTTTTGTAGTCCTGAATAGCTCCTGCAAAAATCTCCGAAGCCGAAGCACTGAAACGATTAGTCATTACAACGAGTGGTCCTTGATAAACTTGCGTAAAATCTTCTGTCTCACCCACACTAATTCTGCCGTTAGCATCTTTGATTTGCACCACCGCCCCACCTTTGATAAAAAGACTCGTTAGGTCTATGGCTTCTTTGAGCGAGCCACCTCCATTATAACGCAAATCTACAATAATGCCTTCTACCTTTTCAGCTTTCAGTTCTTCCAAAAGTTTTTTTACGTCGTTAGTAGTACTTTTGTAGTCTTTTTTGCCCTCACGATATTCTTCAAAATTGATGTAAAACGCAGGAATACTGATAATTCCTATACGGCGTTTCTTTTTACCCTCTTCAATTTCAATGATTTGCTTAGTAGCAGACTGCTCCTCAAAGGTAATCTTTTCACGCACCATACGTACCTCAATAGGCTTGGCAGCAGCCCCTTCACGAGCGGGCAAAATTTTAAGCCTCACTACTGTTCCTTTTTTGCCACGAATAAGTTGTACAGCTTCATCCACTCGCCAGCCTACTATATCTACCATTTCTCCATCATCGCCTTGGGCAACAGCTATAATTTTATCATTTTTGAAAATCTTTTTGCTCTTAAACGCAGGCCCCCCTGGTCTGACTTCACGCACTACAATATAATCGTTTTCACTACCTAAAACTGCTCCAATACCTTCTAATGAACGTTTCATAGAGTTATTGAAATTATCGGCATTGAGCGGTGAAAAATAATTCGTATGGGGGTCATAAGCCATTGCAAGGGCATTCATGTAGGTCTGAAAAACGTCTTCTACGGTAGTTTTGAGCAGATTTTTACGAAAATTCTCATAACGCTTTTCTAACTTGCTAACACTTTCTTCTAACTTTTCACCTGAAAGTTTTCCTTCCAAAATGCTGTTTTTCAAAACTTTTCGCCATTCATTATCGGCTTCTTGCATATCTTTGGGGAAAGGCAATTTTTTGCGGTCGGTTTCAAAATATTCGTCTTTGGTGAAGTCAAATTTCTCTTTCAAAAGGGTTTTATTCCTCTCCAATCGTTCTAAAACACGTTTTATGTAGCGGTTGTAAATGAAATAAGCCGAATTGAGATTGTTTTTTTCCTGACGTAATTCATCATCCAGAGTATATTTGAACTTTTTGAATTCATCAATATCACTTTGAAGCAAATACAAGCGGTTTTCGTCCAAATCTTTGATGTAGTTGTCCCAAATCATTTCTGAAACCTTGTCGTCAAGGCTCATTCGTTTGTAGTGTCTATTGACAATAAGAGCCACAATAGTAGTAGCTTTTCTTTCGTGATGTGGAGTAGGCTTTAGTTCAAGGCTATCTACATCGGCAAAGATTTTATTTTCTTTGGAAAGCACAAACAAATCCGCCGAAGGCATATCCTCCAGTTGTTGTTGGTATTTTTCTACGCCCCAATGCACCGCCCAAGCCGCCAGGATAGCAACAGGAATGGCAATCAAGAATTTACGCATAAGAAACATTTTGAATGGATTTTGATTTGAATAGATGTTGAATAACGTACAAGTTAAATTTTTGTTGTAAGTTTTTTCTATGCAAATTTACAAAAAAAATTTTGCTTTGCCAATGAATTTAGCAAAAGACTTACAAAGATACATAGTGGAAAATAATCTATTCACCAAAAACCACCAAATTTTGGTAGCAATCAGCGGGGGAGTAGATTCGGTGGTTTTGGGGCATTTGTTGTGTGAATTGGGGTATAATATTGGTGTAATTCATTGTCATTTTGGCTTGCGAGCCGAAGCCGATAAAGAAGCAGAATTTGTAGAAAATTTGGCAAACACTTGGCAAGTACCTTTTTATTTTCGGCAATTTAATACTGCTGAATTTGCTGAAAAAGCAGGTGTTTCTATTCAAATGGCGGCTCGGCAGTTGCGTTATAATTTTTTTGAACAAATCCGCAAACAAGAAAGTTACAACTATATTGCTACGGCTCACCACCTTAACGATAGCTTGGAAACAGCTATTTTCAATTTCACCAAAGGTACAGGTATTGCAGGTTTGCGAGGAATTTTGGCAAAAAATGGCTACATAGTACGTCCTTTGCTTTTTGCCACAAAACAGCAAATCAGAGAGTATGCTCAAAGTCACCATTTGCAGTGGTTGGAAGATAGTTCCAATGCTACCGATGATTATACACGAAATTTTATTCGGCATCAGGTAGTACCTCGTTTAGAAGAAATTAACCCAAACTTTTTGCAAAATTTTGCAGAGACTGCTCAAAGATTATATTCCGTTGAGAAAGTTTGGCAAGAAAAACTGCAACAGATTGCCCAAGAATATTTGCAGGTAAATGCCGACATTTGGAAACTGCAATTTTCATCAAAAGTTGATGTAGTGATTTTACATCATTTTTTAGAAAAATTAGGTTTTTCGTTTCGGCAATGTCAGGATATTTATTGTAGCAAGCAGGTAGGTACAGAGTTTTTTTCGGCTTCGCACTGGCTTGTTAGAGATAGGACGGCTTGGGTGGCAGTACCTATGCATTATCACGAAAATGAGCTAACCATTTGGCAACTGCAAGAAAATGATATTTTGCAAACGTTATATTTTACATTACAAAGTAAAATTTTAGAGGTTAAGCACTTTGCAATACCTCAAAACCACTCACAAGCCTATTTTGATGCTCAAAAGTTGGAGTTTCCTTTGCGTGTGCGTGTGTGGCGTGAAGGTGATATATTTCAGCCTTTGGGTATGCGGGGCAAAAAGAAAATTAGCGACTTGCTTGTAGATTGCAAAATTCCTAAAAATCTGAAAAAAAGAATTTTTGTAGTAGAAAGTGGCAAAGAAATTATTTATGTAGCAGGTTTGCGAAGCAGTGAGTTTGCCAAAATTACTGAAAATACTCAAAAAATTTGTGTTTTATCTTTCAATGATAAAATCGGAATAATTGAGCAAAGTTAATTGCCACAATTCAAAATAGTAGTCGTTTTTTGACACAAAGATTTGCATTTCTATTCAAGAAAGTGCAACTTTACAAAAAACAAAAACACCTATAACAGCTACTTTTATGAACCTCAATTATAAAACCAAAGATTTTTTCTTTCCTATTTATGAAGTTTTGAAATCTGCTCATAAACCTTTACGGGCATCGGAGGTGGCTCAAAAAATTATAGCCGACTTGCCTTTGGATAGAAATTCAGAGTTTTGGGCAATGGTAAGACTCAAACTCAAAAATCGTATTCGTCAGGCGGCAAATCATTTGGCTGAAGCAGGTATCATTTACACAACAAAAAAAAATCCTTATCAGAAAAAGGGTTGGTTTCTTACCGAATATGGCAAGCAATTGCAGGTCAATGAAGAAGAGCTAATCCGAGAGGTAAAACGCAATATACGAAAGAATATCCAAAAGCAAGAAAATGTATCCAAGATTTTTGTCCCCAAAGTAATTTCTCGCAAAAAAAGAGAGCAAACCATAAATTACAGCAAAAATACTATCCTTTACGGACCTCCTGCCACAGGTAAAACCTCCAAAGCTATTGAAATGGCAATCGGGATTTTAGGATTAGATAAACATAAAGCTGCCGAAGCTAAAAAAGCCCTACGAGAAATGCAAGGTAAGCAATTTGAAATGATTTCTTTGCATCCTAATTATCGTTATGAGCATTTCCTAGAAGATATTGACCCCAAAGGCAAAATCAAAGACGGCATCTTGAAAAAAATTGCTATTAGGGCAAGAAATGAATATGAAAAAAATCCTCAAAACTCTAAAAATTTTGTGCTTATTATTGATGAAATGCATCGTAGCGAGCCTGCTGAAATTTTCGGTGAAACTATCAGTTTGCTTGGTTCAGATAAAAGACTTGGACAAGAAAATGAGGTACAAGTTTCTTTGGCTTATTCAGGAGAAATTTTTGCTCTACCGCCTAATTTGTACATCATTGGTACAATCAACATTGCTGAAATTGACTATCAGACCGATAGCAGTTTTTTGCAACATTTTGAAATGATACCTGTGTATCCTCGTTACGACCACATCAATTTAGCCTATTCCGACTTTCTCAAAGCACTTAACCGCAAGATTTCTTATTACAAGGGTAGTGATTTTATGTTTGGTCATGGGTATTTTATGCAAAATGCGGAAAGTTTGGATTTCTTACGTATTCTGAACCATCAGGTTATTCCCACGTTGCGTTTTTATTTTGAAACCAAAGAATTAGTACAGGAAATTTTGCAAACCGCCCTTGATGAAGCTGAAAGCACCAAAGGCAAATTTGAAGTTCTTGAAAATGAAAAACTGCATTTGGAGGTAATTCGTGTGAGTTGGTGAGATGTAGTTAAGGTACAAGATGTTATCCGAAACTGTATTCATTCTCCCATTTTTGAGACACTTCAACTATGCTTTAAGTACGTCCATAAACAACACAAAAAACGAACCTTGAAGCAAATTTTTTATGATTACAAAAAAATGAACTATTAGTTTGTTAATTTTAGTTTAATTTTTATAATGTAATTACAAGTTGGCTTGCATACTATTTTTAGCTCTAATTTGCACTTTTTTCAGATTTTTATGAATTTTATAATAAAAAAGTAAAAATTTTCTTGCAAGATTGAAAAAGTATCTTTTACTTTGCAACGTAAAATTACATCTAAAAAATTAAACTAAAAGTATGCTTCTACTTCGCACAACCCTCGTTTGCTTATTAGTTTCAACTTTGGCTTTTGCCCAAAAAGAAATTCAGTTACCTGCCCCTTCTGAAATGTTAGTGGTGCAAGGTGGCTCTTCGGGAGGAAGCAATGATGTTGGCACTATTTATTATGGTGCAGTTCCTGCTAATCATGGTACAAAACCTGTGTTAGTATTTATTCACGGCTACAACAGCAGTGCCAGCACTTGGTGGCAAGATAATGATATGTACAGCAAGGCTTTTGCCGATGGCTATCGTACTGCTTTTGTTTCTGTTCATCCTGACCAAAATATGTGGACGAATGGGCAACTTTTTGCCAATATGCTCAATACTATTCGTAACCATTATGGTGTGAGTAGAGTAGTTGTAATTGCACATAGCAAAGGTGGAGTAGATAGCGATGCGGCACTTGTGCATTACGGGGCTTGGAATAGAGTAGAAAGGGTAATTACGCTCGGCTCACCTCACTGGGGTACGCCTCTCGCTGACCTTGCTTCCAGTGGTTGGACTTCTTGGCTAGCAGGCATTTTTGGGCAAAATAACAACGCTACCAAATGCTTACAAACAGGTAATATGGCTACTTTCAGAAGCCAAACTGATAACCACCCCAATCGTCCCAAAACTAATTTCAGAACTTTTGGTAGCTGGAATTACTATGGTTCTTTGTGGGTTTCAGGAGTATATTTGAGCAATAACGGAGGGGCTAAAAACAATACAGAATGCGGTAATGACGGTGTTGTAAATTACAGAAGCACTCGCAGACCTAATTCTGATGTTATTTTTGGCTGTTTAGATAGTCGTGGTAATGTTCATCATTTTGATATTGCCAAAGGAACGCCTATGTGGAATCACATCAAAGCTCAACTGCCCAGTTCGCTCACCCGAGAAGTAGAAAACTTTGAAATCGCTCCTGAAAAACATAATCCTTTTGCAGTGGTAAAAAGTGCTGGTGAATTTTTAAGTGCTGATGCAGGTTCAAGAAGTGTAACTATTCACAATGCAAGCAGAGTGAGAATTCGTGTGTATCAAGAAGGAAGCCCTGCTATCAAAATCACTGCCAAAGGTAATGTAGAAGCCAATATAGACAATGTGTATGCTTCAAATGAACCTAATGTAAGAATTTACGATTTTGAACAATACAGCCCTACTGCTACTTATGAGTTGAGTTCCGATAAACCTTATTTTGCAGTGGTTGAAACAGATAGAAACATCACTGCTACTCTGGAAACCGACCTGAATGATGAAAAATTTTTCTATGAGGAAGGTGAAGATATGAATTTCCGTGTGAGCCTTGACGGTGCTGAAATTGAGAGTGTTACAGGAACTCTAATGAAAACTCTCAATGCCGATGGTTCTGACGATAATAGCCAAATTAGCAGTGCTTTGAAATTTGTTAAGAAAAACGGACAATTCGTAGCCTTACAAAGAGGTACTTTACCCGCAGGTGTGTATAACGTGGCTATTCAAGTGAAAGGTAAAGATGTAACTCGCTCTATTGTTACCAGCATTGCGATTGTGCCTTCTGAAAAAGGTGTGCAAGTGGAAAATAATTTAGAAGGTCTGATAGCCTATCCTAACCCTGTTGTGAGCGATAAAGCACAAATCCATTTTGAAATTCAGAAAAAAGGTGTGCATTTCCTCAATATTTATGATTTCACAGGTAAAAAAGTGTATAGCGAAAATCTTTCACACCTTGACGCAGGCAAACACGAAATCACTTGGCAAGCTGATGCCTCTTTGCCTAATGGCATTTACATCTACGAACTTATCAGCAATGATAAGAAAGTTGCCAAAAAATTAGTATTGAAAAGATAACTTTTTACAAAATACTTACAAAACTCTACCAAAAACCTCATAGGAATAGCTATGAGGTTTTTTCTTTTTCATAGTTATTTCTATTTTTGCCCAAAATTTTTTCTATGCAAATATTAGTTACAGGAGGATTAGGTTTTATTGGCTCGCACACCGTAGTAGCCCTTGCAGAACAAGGTTTTACGCCTATTATTGTAGATAATTTAAGTAATTCGGAATTTTTTATCAAAGAACGCATTGAGCAGATTATAGGAAAAGCAGTAAAATTTTATGAAACCGACTGCAACGACTTGCAAGCTATGGAAAAAATATTCCAAGAAAATGCTTTGCAAGGCATCATACATTTTGCCGCTTATAAAGCTGTTGGAGAGTCTGTTGCAGAGCCACTCAAATACTACGAAAACAATTTATTTTCACTTATCAACTTGCTCAAACTAATGCAGAAATATGCGGTGCAAAAATTAGTTTTTTCATCTTCTTGCACTGTGTATGGGCAAGCCGAAAAATTACCTGTTGATGAATCTACCCCTACCCTACCTGCTTTTTCGCCCTACGGAAATACCAAACAAATTGGAGAAGAAATTTTACAAGATGTAGTACGCAGCAATGCTGATTTACAAATAATTTCTTTACGCTACTTCAATCCGATTGGGGCTCATCCTTCGGCACTGATTGGAGAATTGCCTCGTGGTGTTCCCAACAATTTAGTGCCTTACATTACGCAAACTGCTATTGGGAAAAGAAGTATCTTAAATGTTTTCGGCAATGACTATCCCACCCCTGATGGTACGTGCATACGCGATTTCATACACGTATGTGACCTTGCCGAAGCCCACGTAAAGGCTCTTGAATTTTTGCAACAACAAAATGGAAGTTTTATAGATTTTATCAATATAGGTACGGGCAAAGGAAATTCTGTTTTGGAGGTCATTAAGACTTTTGAACAGGTTAGTGGTAAAAAGTTACCTTATCAGTTTGTACCTCGCAGAAGTGGTGATGTAACAGCTATTTATGCAGATGTCTCCAAAGCTGAAAAAGTATTAGGTTGGAAAGCTAAACGTACTCTTGCCGATGCTCTTGCCGATGCTTGGCGTTGGGAACAGACTATTAGAACTTATCAATAACTTTCGTAAATACTGATAATCAAATCTTTGATTTGCACCAAATAAAATCCCTTACGGCTCATCAAAGAAATGAATTCCTATTAACTTATTTGCTTTATCTACTTTTTTGGACTTTTATGTAATTTACTCACTCTCTTTTAGGTAATGTATTTCTTGTGCCTCAAATGTCTTTATTTTTTCTCTAATTTTGCAAACACCTAAATTTCGCATGGTATTATGTTTTCCCATTTTGTAAATTGCTTTATCATTTTTTTGATAGGACTTTTTTTGTTTCTAATTCGCATTTACCAACTTTTTCATTCCGCTCCCTTTGACTACGACTCAGTAAAAAATTTTCAAATTATTCAAGAACTTACGCAAGGAGACTTCCATAACTTTTTTCATCATGCTTCTCCTGTATTGTATGTATGTTTTTTGCCTTTTTACCTTGTTTATCCAAATTTTTGGTTTTTGGTATTTATCAATTCAATGCTGAATGTTTTGAGTATTTTTCTTTGGGTAAAATTAGCTGATTTTCGGCAAAAAACTTATGAAATCGGAGCATTTTTATTGCTGGGAACGGCTTTTTTTGCAGTAGCTTATAGCCGAACATTAGGTATTGAAACTTTGGGACTACTACTGGGGGCAATCTTGGGACTTCAAATCAAAAGTTTTTTTGAGCAAAAATCACTTTTTTGGAACAAACCTTTGAGCATAGGCATTGTAGGAGCATTGCTACTTATGACTAATTACAAAGCCATTGTTCCGCTGTTTTTTCTGATTTTAGGGATTTGGCTTCACAGAAAAAAACTTCAAAAACAACTCCAAACCATTCAAATTATACAAGTGGCTTTGGGCTTTTTCGCAATGATTGTCTTTTTTATGCTTGTAGGCATACTTATGGGCTTGCGTTGGTATCAATATCCTGCAACTATTTTAAGCATTTTTGCAGTGGCACAAGATACACCCGCTCACCCGTTTAATGGTAGATTTTACTTTCAATATTTAGCCGAATATGAGAATGTTATTTTGATGTTGCTTGCTATTTGGCAAATTAGGAGAATTTTGAAGTTTCCCGAAAAAAACTATTTATTTTGGAAAAATCTTACTTGGCTTGTTTTACTTACTTTTTTGGTGATGTTTCTACTTCCCAAAGCCCCTCGCGGTTTGATTTTCATTTTGCCACTGCTATATCTGCTTGGAATTGAACAAATGAAAAAATTTTTTACTGAAAAATTGAATAAACCTTTTCTATATTTTGTGGCGGTATCCATTTTGCTTATTTGGCAAATTTGGGGTATTTGGCAAAAAATCTATCCTTATGCCGAAACGAACTACCCCAAAGTTGCCGAAATTCTCCAAAAAGAACAAGCCGAAGTGGTTTTTACAACGCTTGGTATAGGGATTTATCCGTTTTTGGATAAAAATATCAAATTAGAGATTTTACGTGAAGCCTCCGATACTATCAAATTTCAGCAGTACAAAGGTAAGAAATTCCTGCTTTATGATAGTTACGGAGAAATTTCGTTGCATAAGTCGCTTACAAGCCTTAAAAATTGGCAATACGACCACTATTTTGAAGAAAAAAGCCTTTGTAATCCATTTTTGAGCCTTGAAAACATACAATACACAGGCTTAAAGTGGCAAAATGCCGTCAAATTGAGCGAGAAATTAAGCAAAAGAAAATGGCAAATTGCCCTCAAACAAATCTCTGATTAAAGCCAAATGTGGTAAGTATATTCTTTTTTTTGGATTTCAAAGCCTAATTTTTGGTAAAATTCGCAAGCCTTATGGTTTGCTCCTTGTGTGGTGAGCCACATCTGCTTACAATTATTTTGTTTGCTTTGCTCAAATGCCACTTGAAACAACTCGTATCCAATTCCTTGCCCTTCAAAATCTTTATCTACGGCAACTAAACCTACTTTGCTGATTCCTTCCTGAAATGTCAGTGTAACCATTCCTACTACTTTACTATCTTTTTCATACACCAGAACTTTATCGGCTATTTGCTTTGCCACCGACCTTTCTAACCAAATCGTGTAAAGTCTTTCGAACTCTTTGTTTTGAAAACTGCTATCTAACCTAAAACGAGAATATTCTCCACTTCGCAAGGCAAGAGCATACATTTCCGCAGTAGGTTGCAATTCTTGGAAATCTTTTACGAAAGCAGATTGAGGTTTATTTTGCAAATGACTAATATCTTTCAGAAATGTAATTCTTTCATCAACCCACTTACCCCATTTTTCTAACTCTGCTTTGAGTGTCTGAAAAAGTGCTTGATTAGCAATTCGCACATATAAGAGTTTGTAATGGTGTTTTTGGGCATCTTGCAAAAGAACTTGTAAATCTACTACTAAATCGCTGATGTAAATTTTACCAACCTTATAGCCAAAAAAATGGCTATCCCACTCTAAATAGTTAATCATTAAAATTAAGTTTTTGCTCAATGATGTAAATAGGACGTTTTCGGACATTTTCAAATGTTTTTCCTACATATAGCCCCACTACACCCAAAGTAACAATAATTACTCCCGAAAGAAACCAAATAGAAAGTATCAGGCTGGCATAGCCTAAAACTTTGATTTGCCCTAAAAAATATTTGACCAAATATACGGTTATCACTCCCAAAGAAAGCAGAGCCACCATTAAACCAAAGGCAATTATCAGACGAATAGGTTTATCGGAGTAGGAAAGCAAGATGTCCAAAGCTAAATTCATTCTTTTAAGGAAATTGTAAGAACTTTTGGAGTTCTGACTTTCAGCGTGTTTTACAGGAATAGCAGTTTGCCGAAAGCCTACCCATTGCACCATAGTAGGCAAAAAACGACTGCTTTCTCGCATTTGTCTAATGGCTTCTATTACTTTGGCATGATAAATACCAAAATTTGCCGTAGTGAAATTGTACCTCACTCCTGTAAGCACAAAAAGCACGTAGTAAAATGCTTTGGAATAAAACTTTTTGAAAAAATTATCTTGCCGAACCTGCCGAGAGGCTAATACTACATCATAACCTTCTTGGGCTTTTTGATAGAGTGCAGGAATTTCTTCGGGCATGTCTTGCAGGTCGCAATCCATTACGACAATCCATTCGCCTTGTGCAAGGTCTAATCCTGCGGTAATGGCTTGATGTTGTCCGAAATTACGGCTCAATTTGATAGCCTTCACCTGTGAGTTTTTTTGACAAATTTGCCATATAACTTCCCAGTCTTTGCCTGTACTGCCGTCTTCTATCAGGATAATTTCAAAAGCAGGAGTGATTGGGGTCAGACTTGTCTGCAATCTTTCCACCAAAGCAATTAAAGTTCCTTCCGACTTATACACAGGCACAACTACGGAAATATGAGGCTTCATGAATTTGAAAAAATTCTTTTCTTGATGATTTCTGCTACGCTTTTCACCACTAAAAACGAATTGGCATTTTCTTTTTGACTATTAGGATGTGTATCGGTGCAATAGATTTTTTCAAAAAGTTGGCTTTGTTGTAATCTTTGTAGAGCATTGTTAGAGAAAAGTCCGTGTGTAGTGATAGCAAAGATGCGGTTTGCACCTGCTTCTTTGTAAGATTTGGCAGCATTGATAAGCGAACCGCCTGTGCGTATCATATCGTCGTAGATGATTACATTTTTGCCTGCAACATCTGCACTAATACCTGTAACAATGGTTTCCTCGCCGCTTACTCTCCTTTTGAATACAAAAGCCGCAAGCACACCCATATCATTGGCAAGCGATTCTACCCATTTGGCTCTACCTGCATCAGTACAGGCTAAAATGAAGTCTGTACCTGCCATTTCCCTGCAAGCCTGCATAATTACTTCCTTGCAATACAAATGCACTGCTTGCACATCTCCTTCAAAGTAATGAGGCAAGCCTTCGGTATGCAAATCCATAAGTACAAAAGTAATTCGGCTACCTATTTTGGGAATAGCTGAAAGTAATTTGGCTCGGGTTTTAGCCGTAACAACTTCACCTTTTTTTACGGCTCGTTCCATAGTGGAATAGCCAAAATAAGGTACGACAATCGTCAAATTTTTTGCTCCATACATACTAATTGCCGAAGCCAAATCATAAAGTTCCAGTGTGTCGGTATCGGTGGGTGTTCCGCCTAAAAGAATTACGTGTTCGCCCTCTACATTATTGAGTATGCGTTGATAACGTTCTCCATCAGGAAAGGTTTTAACTTCTACTTCACCTTTACGAAAATCGCCAAGTTGCAAAAGTTTTTCTTGCAAATACAAATAAGATTGAATAGAAAACAGCAAAGGTTCTGCCATTATTTGATTTGAGTTTTTTTGTTTTCTTGGGTATTTTTCGGCTTTTCGTTGATAATATCTTTCGCTTCCTTGATAATATCTTCTCCAAAGGCTACAATAGACGAAATATTTTTCACTGCATACGGAGCAAGCGGCTCTACCACAGGATAAAGCAAACTGCCTTGTAAGAGTTCTTTGTTGGAAGTGGTTTCGTTAGCAATTTTGTGAAAAATCATCAGAAAAAGACTTACAATGAAAGCAAACTTCAAGCCTCCCAAACACGCTCCCAAAAGATTATCAAAACTCCCTAAAAGCGTAGTATCTATGGTTTTTTTCAGGTAGCGTGCAAACCGATTGGCAAGAAAGAAAAATAAAGCAAATGTAGCCACAAAAGCTACATAAGGCATTACACTTTCCGACATATCTCCCATAAGGGGCTTTAAGATTTTCAAGGCGACTACCCAAAACTTAAAGCCCAAAATAATGGCAACTACAAACGAAATAAACGAAAGAGTATTCATCAACAAGCCTGATTGGTAGCCTTTGTGAGCCCCCCACAAAATAGGTATCAATATGAAAAGGTCAAGACTATTCATAGACTAAATTGTTAAGCCCTCACTCTAACTCAACAACTTTTTGACAATTTCTGCAATGGTTTTGTTATCCAATTTACCTGCAAGGATTTTTGTAGCTTGTCCCATCACTTTGCCCATATCTTTGGCAGAAGTAGCTCCTACACTTGCAATGATTTCTTTGATTTGAGCCTCTGCTTCTTCGGGAGAAAGTTGTTTGGGCAAGTATTTTTCCATAACAGCAATAACTGCTTGCTGTTCAGCGGCTTGTTCGGTTCTGCCTTGCGAGGCAAACATTTCATAAGACTCCTTACGCTGCTTCAAAGCCTTGTTGATGATAGCTATTTCATCGGATTCGGTGAGTACGCCTGTACCGCCTTCTTTGGTTTCTTCCAACAAAATCATAGATTTCAATTCACGCAGAGCCGTTAGTGCCGCCTGATTTTTGGCTTTCATGGCTTCTTTGATGTCTTCATTGATACGTTCTTTGAGTGTCATAGAATTGTTTTTTTTAGGTTCGTAAATTCTTAACAAAAGTTTGTGTCTTGCGTCTTGCGTCTTATGTCTTGCGTCTAATTATAGCTTTTCACAATTTCAGCAAATTCTCGGGATTTCAGAGAAGCCCCTCCTACCAAACCGCCATCTACATCTTGGCAAGCAAAAAGAGTTTTAGCATTTTGAGCATTCACACTACCTCCGTACAAAATACTTGTATCTTGGGCAATTTGCGAGCCAAATTTTTGTTTCAAATAATTACGAATAACAGCATGCATTTCTTGTGCTTGCTCGGGAGTGGCATTTTTGCCTGTTCCTATTGCCCACACAGGCTCATAGGCAATTACGATATTTTTCATTTGTTCAGCTGTAATTTCTGCTAAACTGCCCTCCAACTGATTTTTAACAAATTCAAAATGTTCATTTTTATCACGAATTTCCAAAGTTTCTCCACAACAGAAAATTACTTTCAAGCCTGCTTCCAAAGCCCTTTGTATCTTTTCACCAACAATACGATACGTTTCGTGGTAATACAAGCGTCTTTCACTATGTCCTACAATCACCCAAGTTGCTCCCACCGAAGCAAGCATTTGAGCTGAAATTTCACCTGTATATGCTCCTTTTTCGTATTCGGAGCAGTTTTGTGCGGCAATAGCAAAAGGTTGTCCTTTCAGAAAACTACTGAAATATTGCACATACACAAACGGAACAGCAAAAATTACTTCTGCGGAATTTCGTTTTTCATCTTTCAAAATGTTGGTAACTTCGGAAATCAAGGTATTGGCTTCGGGCAAGGTCAAATTCATTTTCCAGTTGGCGGTTACAATTTTTTGTGGCATTGTTTTTTCATTTTGAGGTGAAAAATAGAAATTTGCTCAAATTTAATGTAAAAAAAACTGAAAATGCAAAACTTACGTGCAACTTTTGAAGCATATACACTTCGTTTTCGTTTTGAAGCAGGTACTTCAAGAGGTATTTTGAAGGAAAAGAAAAATTACTTTATTCGCATTTTTGATGCTCAAAACCCTGATTTACAAGGCGTTGGAGAAGTGAATATACTAAAAGGTTTGAGCCTTGATGATAGAGCAGATTTAGAGGTAAAACTTACAGAAATCTTGCAAAAATACGAAAATCGCACTTTGCAAGTCAGTGATTTAGATGATTTTCCTGCTATTCGTTTTGCTTTGGAAACTGCTGAGAAAGATTTACAAAATGGTGGCAACGGCATTGTTTTTCCAAGCCCCTTTACCGAAGGCAAAACATTCATTCCCATTAACGGCTTAATTTGGATGGGAAGCCGTGAGTGGATGCTCTCGCAAATTCAAGAAAAAATTGAAAAAGGTTTTACATGCCTAAAAATGAAAATTGGTGCTTTGGATTTTGAAACAGAATTAGAGATTTTACGACAAATTCGCAAGCAATTTCCTTCTCCACAAGAAATGATTTTGCGTGTAGATGCCAATGGTGCATTTTTGCCCCAAGAGGCTTTGGAAAAACTCAAAAAACTCGCTGAATTGCATATTCATTCCATTGAGCAACCTATTGCTCCACGTCAGATTGAAACTTTGGCTTGGCTCTGTGAAAACTCTCCTGTTCCGATTGCATTAGACGAAGAACTGATTGGCAATTCACACCAAAAAGAAAATTTATTGCAAACTATTCGTCCTCAATTTATTGTTTTGAAGCCTGCTTTGCTGGGAGGTTTTGCAGAATGCGAGCAATGGATACAACTTGCTCAAAAATGGCAAATAGGTTGGTGGATAACTTCGGCTTTGGAAAGCAGTATCGGTTTAAGTGCCATTGCCCAATGGACTGCAACCTTGCCTATTACAGGACATCAAGGATTAGGCACAGGGCAAATTTATGAAAATAACTTTCCTGCAAAGTTACGTTTAGAAGGAGAAAAATTGTGGTTCAATTCAACCATAAACCCATAAAAGTATAATTCAAGCAAAAACCTGAATGAATGATTTTTCGGGAAAATAAATGAATTTGGCTTTTTTGGTTTGGTGGTTTTTTGTAATTTAGCGGGCTAAATAAAATTTTTGAAAAATGTTAGACGATAACAAAACTCTTGAAAGCCCCTCCAATATCTTTCCTGTCAATATTGAAGACGAAATGCGAACCGCTTACATAGATTATTCTATGTCGGTAATTGTTTCGCGAGCCTTGCCCGATGTACGCGATGGCTTAAAACCTGTCCATAGACGCGTCTTGTATGGAATGATGGAATTGGGCGTTTTGCATAACAAACCCTATAAGAAATCGGCTCGTATTGTTGGAGAAATTTTAGGTAAATATCACCCTCACGGCGACTCTTCCGTCTATGAAACTATGGTGCGTATGGCTCAGGAATGGTCTTTACGCTACCCATTAGTAGATGGACAAGGCAATTTTGGCTCTATTGACGGAGATAGCCCAGCGGCTATGCGTTATTGCCTTACAGGAGATACCCTTATCAAAACACATTTAGGACTTATTCGCTTGCAAGATGTGGTCAAAAATTCTGCTCTCAACAGCGAACAAACCATTGATGTAAAAGTGCTTTCTATGCATCAAAAAGTACATCAAGCAACTAAATTTTTCAATTCAGGTTATCACCCTGTTTGGCAACTTATTACGCAAGAAGGCTATAAAATCAAAGGTTCAGCTAATCACCCTGTACTTGTATTCAGTAAAGATAATTCAGGCAAACCTATATTCGTTTGGAAAACCCTTGACAAAGTTCAAGCAGGGGATAAAATTGTTATAGAAAGAAGCCAAACAAATATTTACGCAGAAAAAGCTACCGCTGAGCAAATCAATCGGAGTATTGTAGCGGCTTGCCTAATTGCCGAAGGCTCTGTATCGCAGAAAAGAGTTACCTTCAACAATACTGATAAGCAATATTTTGAAAAATTTTTGCAGGCTTACCAAGAATTGATTGGTTCAAGATTTTATAGCTATCAAAGAAGATTGCCTTCGGGGAAAGTTATTTACGAATTTGATGTGCAAAATACACAAGAATTTGCCAAAGATGAACTTTTTGCTCAATTAGTGGGGCAAAAATCTACTCAAAAGCAAATTCCTGATTGTGTTCTGCAAGCCCCCAAAGAAGCCCAAAAAGTATTTCTGCAATACTTGTTTGAAGGCGATGGCAGTGTTTCCTTGCTTGAAAAAAATACTATTTGCTTGCAATATTGTACGCAAAGCCTCACGTTAGCAGAGCAGTTACAAGTTTTACTTTTGGAATTTGGAGTGGTGAGTCGTATTAGTCGTTCAAAAAATAGAAAAGAGTACAAATTGAGCGTTAGTGGTTTTCATAATATTCAGCTATTTTATGAAAATATCAATTTTGCCACCCAAAAAGCCGAAAAATTAGCTCATCTCCTTGAACAAGAACGTAAAAGACAACAAGAAAATCCTGTAAAATACGCTCTGAGCAGAGATTTCATTCCGTATATTGCCGAGTATATTCGCAAGTATGTTCCCAAGAAATTCTTGCAGAAACATAATCTTGACCGATATGAAAGAATTGAGCGTTATAGTGAGCAAATTCTTGCCGCTCTCAATAACACCTATTTGCAGACTTTATTTCAGGAACTAATAGCCAAACGTTATTATTATGCCACGGTAGCAAGTTGCGAAAAACAATCTGAACCTGAAATTGTGTATTCGGTGAAAGTAGATAGTGCTTGCCATTCGTTTGTGGCAAATGGTTTTATCAATCACAACACCGAAGCTCGTTTGCAACGCATTGCCGAAGAACTTATCGGCGAAATCAATAAAGACACTGTCAATTTTCAACCTAATTTTGATGATTCTCTCACAGAACCTACGGTATTGCCTGCTCGCATTCCTAACTTGCTTATCAATGGAACATCAGGTATTGCGGTAGGTATGGCAACTAATATGCCTCCACATAATCTTTCAGAGGTTGTTGATGGCATTTTGGCATATATTGATAACCCTGACATTACCATCAACGATTTAATGAAGTACATTTTAGCTCCTGATTTCCCCACAGGAGGCATTATTTACGGCTATGAAGGCGTGAAAAATGCTTACAAAACAGGAAGGGGCAGAATTATTATTCGTGCCAAAGCGAATTTTGAGCAAAGCAAGTCGGGCAAGGATTTGATTGTAGTTACGGAAATTCCGTATATGGTCAATAAGGCGGCAATGATTGAAAAAACCGCTCAATTAGTCAATGAAAAGAAAATTGAGGGAATTTCCGACATTAGAGACGAATCCGACCGCGATGGCTTACGCATTGTATATGAACTCAAAAAAGATGCTATTCCAGCCGTAGTGCTGAATAACTTATTCAAATACACGCAGTTGCAAACAGCGTTTAGTGTCAATAATGTTGCTCTCGTAAAAGGAAGACCAGCCACTTTGAACCTCAAAGAACTTATTAAATTTTATGTTGAACATCGCCACGAGGTAGTAATTCGCCGCACCAAATACGATTTGAACGAGGCTCAAAAAAGGGCTCACATTTTAGCAGGATTACTGATTGCTTTGGATAATTTAGATGCTGTCATTACGCTTATACGCAATTCCCAAGACCCCGATACTGCCAAAGCAGATTTGATAAACAATTTTGCTCTTTCCGAAGTGCAAGCCAAAGCCATTTTGGATATGCGTTTGCAACGCCTTACAGGTTTGGAGCGAGAAAAAATTATTGCTGAAAATCAAGAAATTACGGCTCTTATTGCGGATTTAGAAAACATTCTGATAAATGAAAAACGCAGAATGAATATCATCAAGCAAGAACTGCTTGAAATCAAAGAACGCTATGGCGATAAACGTAGAACAGAAATTGTGTACTCAGCAGAGGAATTTCAGGAGGAAGATATGATTGCCGATGAGCAGGTAGTTATTACGATTTCACATAAGGGCTACATCAAACGTACTCCACTTTCAGAGTATCGCGTACAGGGACGTGGAGGCGTAGGCTCACGAGGTGTATCTACCAGAGAAGATGATTTTACCGAACATCTTTTTGTAGCCACTAACCACAACTATTTGCTCATTTTCACAGAAAGCGGTAAAGTTTTTTGGATAAAAGTGTATGAAATTCCCGAAGGTAGCAAAACTGCTCAAGGTCGTGCTATTCAGAATCTTATTCAAATTGAAAGTGGCGATAAGGTGAGAGCTGTCATTAATGTAGAAACTTTGGACGATGATGACTACATCAACAACCATTACTTGGTGATGTGTACCGAGAAAGGAATTATCAAGAAAACAACTTTGGAGGCTTATTCGCGTCCGAGAGCAACGGGTATCAATGCTATCAATATCAACGAAGGTGATAAACTCATTGAAGTCCGAATGACTACGGGTAACGACCATATTATTATGGCAACCAAGTCGGGCAGAGCTATTCATTTTCACGAGGAAGATGTACGCCCTATGGGACGCAATGCCACAGGAGTAAAAGGAATCTGGTTAGATGAAAATAACCCTGATGATGTCGTAATTGGTATGGTATGTGTGCAAAGTCAAAATCAACATTTGTTGGTAGTTTCAGAGAGAGGTTTTGGCAAAAGGTCGGAGGTAGAGGAGTACAGAATTACAGCAAGAGGTGGCAAAGGAGTAAAAGCTATGAATATTACCGAAAAAACAGGTAAATTAGTAGCTATCAAAGAAGTTTCAGACAAAGATGATTTGATGATTATCAATAAGTCGGGCATTACCATACGCATACGCGTAAGCGATTTACGCTTACAAGGGCGTGCCACACAAGGCGTAAAACTCATTACACTCAACAAAGATGATGAAATTTCATCAGTGGCTAAAATTGAAAAAATGGAATATGAAGAAAACGAAAATAATGCTAATGCTTCTTCCGTTGCTGAAGTCAATAGCTCTGAATAGAAAAATCTGTAATTTCCTTTTTTTCACTACTGAAATTGATAGCCACCAAGTAAATTTTGTGTTGATTAGGCTGTTGAAGGTATTTTTTGAAATATTCTTTTTGCTCAATCTGTTGGAGAGCGATTTGAGCATTTTGGTCAAGTTTGAATTCAAATAAATAGGTTCGGTTATCGTATTGCAGGATAGCGTCAATTCTACCTTTGGAGGTTCTGACTTCTGCTTGTACGTGAAAACCAGCAAGCTTGAGAGCCAGAAATAAAACGGAATGATAATAGGCTTCTTTTTTGGCAAGAAAGATTTCAGCAGGTATATCAGCAAACAGGATATTGATAGTTTCCACCAAAAGGTTAAGGTCGTGATTACGAATGGCTTTGGCAATTTGATTGGCAGTAGTAGCGTGTTTCATTTGATAGGCATAAGCCCCTAAAAGATGTTGTGTGAGGGAAAGTTCTACTTCTTTGTTGGGATAATTGAGGACATAATCATCAAATTCATCAATGCTTGTAATGGTCAGGTAGCCTGTCTGAAAAAGTAAGGTTTCGGCATTAAGGTTATCAATATCAAAATTATTGATAAGACTGAAATTAGCTTTTACGTCTCGCAAATCATAGATGCCTTGTTTATACAACAAATTAACTAACATTTTCGGTGTGCCACTTTCAAACCAATAATTTTTGATAGCCCTTTCTTCTAAACAACAAAGCACTGAGAATGGGTTATAGACTTTATCTTTACCATTCCACGAATAGCCATTGTACCAGAATTTTATTTTTTCAAGGGCTTCTTGGATTGAGCAGTTATTTTCAAGGGCAAATAGTTGCAGGTAAGGTTGAAAATATTGTACGATTTCATCTTGGGTGTATCCGAGCAAGTTATGAAAATCTTTGTGAAAAGAAATATCTACCAAATTATTGAGTTCGGAGAAAAGAGAGACTTTGGTGAAACGTGTGATACCTGTGAGAAAGAAAAAGCGAATGTAGGTGGAACTGCCCTTGACAATGCTGTAAAAATTTCTTAGGATATCTCTGTTTTCGTGGGCTTGTTGGTTGTTGCCTATTTCTAAAACATCAGTGATAGGCTTATCGTACTCGTCAATGAGAATAACGACTTTTTGTTGATATTTCTCAGAAAGTTTTTGGATAAGTTCTTCAAACAATGCTCCTATACTTTCAGCAGAGAGTTTTACTTGATGATTGTCAGCAATCATTTTCATTCTGGTGGCAAGGGCTTTTTCAAGTCCTTCTTTGCGAAAAGGTAACTTACTGAAATCCAAATGAATGACAGGAAAAGTTTGCCATTGAATTTTATCATAGATAAAGAGTCCTTCAAAGAGTTCTTTCTTGCCCAAAAAAAGTTCTTTAAGCGTGTTGATAAGCAAACTTTTACCAAATCTACGAGGACGTGAAAGAAAGAAAAAGTAACTGCTATGCGTTACAAGGCGATAAATAAAATCGGTCTTATCAACGTATAAACGTTTAGTCTGACGAATTTCGCTGAATTCTTGTTGTCCTATGGGTAGTAGGGGTAAAGATTGCATAGCTTAACCCAAAGTAATTTCAAACAAAAATACAAAAATTTTGCTTGGAAATTACTTTCTTATCAGTCTTTTCCACCAATGCTGAAATACTAAAAGTCCCCAAATACGAGCATGGCTATCTTGTGGATTATTGGAAAATAGCTGATTTTTAAGTTTTTTGACTTCTACCACATCAAAAATTCCTTGCTCTTCTACAAATCTATCTTGCAGAAGTTCATTTTCAAGCATAGAACGCAAGTCGGTGCGAAGCCAATCTAAAAGAGGTACTTCAAAACCATGTTTAGGACGCTTGTAAATTTCAGCGGGCAAAATTTCTCGGAAAGTATCTTGCAAGAGTCGCTTGCGAATATTTTGATTGATTTTTGAACTTACAGGCAAAGAAAATACAAAACTTACCAATTCGTGGTCTAAAAAAGGTTCTCGCAGTTCTAAGCCGTTTGCCATTGACATTAAATCTACTTTCGTGAGCATATCATTAGGCAAAACTAACTGCATATCCGTATAAAAAACTTCATTTAAGCCTTCTACGTCATTTTTTTGAAGATGTTGTAAGATTTGCATTTTATCGTTTTGGTATTCGTTTTGAGCCTGCGTACGCAAATTTAGGTGTAAAAGTTTTTCTACTTCATCGTTCTTGCAAAAGCCTGCCCAAAGCCAATAACGTTCTTGTGCTGAAAGTTGGCTTCCTTCAGCAAAACGAACCAATTGCCTGAATTTGTTGCTCCAAAAATTGTTCCGAGATTGAGGAAATTGTTTCCATAAAGGAAGTAAAATAGTTACTAAATTCGCCAAAAGCCCTCCCTTGCGGATTTGATATTCGGCAAAATGTTTGTTGTAACCACCCCACATTTCATCTGCTCCATCGCCTGAAATAGCCACTTTGACATGCTGTTTGACAAATTTGCTCAAAATAAACACAGGCAACGCCGAAGAATCAGCAAAAGGCTCATCTAAGTAATTGAGCATGCTTTCCAAGTGGTCTAAAAGGTCTTTGTTGGAAAGTTTGAAAGTAGTATGTTTAGTGCGAAAATGTTTGGCAACTATTTCGGCATAGTGGGTTTCATCAAAAAAACGATTTTCATAGTAACCAATAGAAAATGTTTGCAGATTTTCAACTTCTTGTGAAGCCAAAGCTACTGCTATTGAAGAATCCACACCACCGCTCAAAAACGCTCCCACAGGCACATCTGCTACCAAACGCTTACGAATGGAGGAAGTAAGTAGTTGTTTGAGGCGAATTTGTTGCTCTTGATATGAAAGTTGGGAGGGGTATTCCTCATAATTTTTGGGAATTTGATAATAACATTGAATTTCCATTTTACCACGTTGAACTTTGGCGAAATGTCCAGGCAAAAGTTTGTAAATATTTTCAAAAATAGTGTGTGGTGCGGGAATGTAATTGAGATGTAAGTAATGCCTCAAAGCTACAAGATTAAGTTTTTTTTCAATGCCGTATTGAAGAAGGGATTTCATTTCGGAGGCAAATAGGAAGCGGTCTTCGTCAAGATAGTAGAGTAGGGGCTTGACACCATAGCGGTCGCGAGCCAAAAATAGAGAGTTTTCGTCTTTATCGTAAATTGCAAAAGCAAAAAAGCCGTGCAAAAGTTCCAAAGCGTAAGTTCCCCAAACAATGTAGGCATAGAGTAACACTTCTGTATCGCTTTGGGTACGAAAGAGAATACCTTTTTCAGCAAGTTGCTGACGTAAACTTTGATAATTATAGATTTCACCATTGAATACAATCGTGTATCTACCTGTATGGTCAGAAATAGGTTGATTGCCGCTTGGAGAAGTATCAATAATAGAGAGTCTGCGATGCCCTAATCCTGCCCAATAAGCAAGATAAGTATCTCCCCAGTCGGGACCTCGCTGAGAAAGTACATCAGTTGCATTTTGTAAGTTTATCATTGAGAAACGTCCTACTTCGTTGAAAGCTAAAAGTCCTGTTATGCCACACATTGGGATAGTAGTTAGTAATGAGTTATGAGTAATGAGTATTTTAGTATTTGATTATAACCCTTTGGGAAAATTAGGGCAAGTAGTGAGTATTGATATTTTGAATGTTTTTGTTTTGCAAGATAGCTTTTTGAAATAAATTTGAAAAATCATAAACTTTTTTTTACACTTTTGGTTATCTTGAAGCATATTTACTTTGCATTTTGTATCAATACTCTGCCCTTCGGCTTCGCTCAGGGCAAGTACTCAATACTCTGTACTCTGTACTAACTACTAACTACCAACATGTTTGGCTTTGAACCTAATGATTTTTTAGAAGCTGTTTTTGTACAAAGTTTCGGGAAGTTACCTGTATTAGAGCATTTTCAGGCAGTTTCGGGTGGGTGTATCAATAATGCGGCAAAAGTAGCTACTGACAGAGGTACTTTTTTTATCAAATGGAATGAAAATACCCCTGACGATACCTTTGAAATAGAAATCAAAGGTTTGCAGAAACTTGCTTCTTGTGGTATTCCAACGCCTCAAGTTATTGCTTCGGGCAGGGTACAAGGCAAAAACTATTTACTTTTGGAATACTTGGAGGGATATCCGAATAAAACTTTTTGGAAAGATTTAGGTAGGCATTTAGCTGAATTACACCAAAATACAAGTGATTTTTTTGGTTTGGAATACGACAATTATATTGGTGCATTGCGACAAACTAATACACCTACTCGCAATGGAATAGAATTTTTTATTGAGCAGAGGTTGAAAGTGCAGGCAGGATTGGCATTTTACAACAGATTGATTGAAAAATCTTTCCTGGAAAAGTTGAATAAATTATATGAAAAGCTACCTAATTTACTCCCTAACGAAAAACCAGCACTTTTACACGGGGATTTGTGGAGTGGCAATGTCATTACGCATAACAAAGGCTATGCAGTAGTAATAGATCCTGCAATTTACTACGGCTTACGAGAAGCTGAAATTGCTTTTACGCAATTATTTGGTGGTTTTGAGGCAGATTTTTATGATTCTTACAACTACCATTTTCCTCTGCAAAAGGATTTTGTAGAACGAGCGAGTATCTACAATTTATATCCGTTATTTGTGCATTTGAACTTATTTGGTAAATCGTACTTACCTGCTATTGAACGTATTGTAGATAGATTTGTGTAATTTGCATTAATATGTTTTATAAATAATTTCGTGAATAACATTATCTAATTCTTGGGCAGATAATTTTAGAAGTTGAATAATTTGTTTATTCTCTGTACTTACTCCTTCCAAATCTAAAATATCTATTAGTCCCAAAATAGAGGAAAGAGGTCTGCGGATACTATGCGACTGCAAACGAGCAATTTCTTCTAATTTTTGATATTGGCTCTTTAACTCTTGAATATTAGTGTAATTCAAAGCAATCGCCCAGACTTCACCTTTTTCATCAAAAACAGGAAAGATACGTAAATGTACCCAAATTTGTTCACCGTTGGGAAAAGAAAGCAAACGTTCGGTTTCTACGGGATTGCCATTGAGAGCATCTATAAAGTTTTGTCTGAGGATTTCTTTTGTAGTAGGAAGCGAATATTCTTGAAAAAAGTTTTGCCCTTCGGTAATCTCTTTACCAAAAAGTTTTTTGATATTTTCTTTGGCAGCTTTGTTGAAACATAGAATTTCTCCTGTTCTGCTAACTAAAAAATTGCTATCTGTGGTACTATCTAAGATAGCTTTCAAAAGGTATTGCGAGGTTTTGAGTGTTTCTTCTTTTTCTTTGGTTTCGGTAATGTCTCTTAAAATAAGAACTATGCCTAATTCAAAAGGATATATGGTGTAATGAAACCATTTTTGATTATCTGGGCAGAAAAAATTGTCATTTTGTAACTCATTGTTTTTCATAGCCTTGTGTAAGGCTCTTGAATAATTTTCAGGCATTTTATCTTTATCACAAATTTCCCAAAAGTTGGAAAATTCTTGGGTATTAGGAAATTTACTTAAAAAACTTTGGTTATATTTCAATATTTTCCACTCTTTATCAATCAAGCAAATAGCTTCTTGCATATAATCTAGTACTTGATTGATAAATTTGACGTACTGCTGAATAGATATAAGTGAATTTTCTTTCATTCTATAAGATTTGGTAATTCTATGACACAAATCTCCTAATTTTTTCCTAATTTTGCAAATATCTAAATAGCCACTACAAGAGATTGTAGTACAATATGTTATGCAAACTTAACAATACTAGACAAGTTCTGCATTTTTGTTTCAAGATAATGGAAGCAGTTTGCCTACCATTGCTTTACACATGACGCAAAAGCCTAAACTCATTGTCTATTTCACTATAATCATTTGATACTATAACCTAAAATTTTTCAATTATGATGAGAATATTTTTTTGTCTGTTTATTGTGTTATTAGGGGAAGTTCAGGCACAAATTGCCAAAATTGATAGTTTGCTTTTGGTTGCTCAAAAAATGCCCGAAGACACCAATAAAGTTCTTAAACTTAATGAAGTTGCTACTATGACAATGGGAATAAACCCCAAACAAGGCTACGAAATTGCCGTAGAAGCCCTAAAACTTGCTGAAAAGTTGGATTATATCAAGGGGAAAGGGTTAAGTTACAAAACTTTGGGAAATACTCAATACATGCAGGGTGCATTGAAAGAAGCTATCACCTATTACGAGCAGGGTTTGCAAGAATATGCAAGTATCAATAACATTGACGGAATCGCAAGCTGTGAAAATAACATTGGTTTGGTGTATAATGATATGGGAGATTATGAAAAAGCTATGAAATTTCACCTCAAAACGCTCAAATTGCGTGAAGAAATTAAAGATGATAAAGGTATTGCTAAAAGTTTGCTTAACATAGGTAATGTGTATCTCAATCAAGAAAATTTGGACGAGGCTTTGAAATATTACCAGAAAAGTGCTCAAATCTGCGAGAAAATCAACCTACTTGTAGATTTAGCCAACAATTACAACAATATGGGCAATATCTACAAACGCCAGAAAAAAACGACCAAAGCCATAGAAGTTTTTAGCAAAGCGGCTGAAATTTTTGAAAAAATTGGCAATCCTCGTGGAGTGCTTATTACCGACCTCAATTTAGGAGATGTCTATTTAGATGCCCAAGACTATACTCAGGCCTTAGCCTCTTACAACAAAGCCTTACCTATTGCCGAAAAAATCAATGATAAAATCTTATTAGGCTTGTTGTATGCAAGTAAAGGTAATGCATTAGCACGCCTGCAAAATTTTGGCGAAGCCTATGATAATCTGAAAAAAGGTTTGAGCTTGTTGCAAGAAACAGGAGCCAGAAATGAAATTAGCAAGGTATATGACGGATTAGTTCAATATTACGAATTGCAAGGTAATTACAAAGAAGCTCTTTACTATCACAAACAATTCAAAGGCTTGAAAGATAGCTTATTTACAGAAAATCAGGCGAAAGCGATTGCCAAAATGCGAGAAATCTATGAAAGCGATAAAAAAGAAGCTGAAAATGAACTCCTACGCAAAGAAAATGCTTTGAAAGACTCTGAAAATGAAAGAAAAAACATATTCCTACTTGCTTCTGTTGCAGTTTTAGCTCTTGTAGGAACGCTGGCTGTTATTCTCTATAAAAATAACAGAGAAAAACAACGCACCAATCAGTTGCTTAAACAACAAGCCGAAGAACTCGCCGCCGCCAATGATGATATCTCACGCAAAAATGTTATTCTTGAACAACAAAAGGAAGAAATTGCCGCTCAAAGAGATGCGATTGAGGAGAAAAATAAACAACTTATATTCAAGAACGAGCAGATTCAGGCAAGTATCAGAGCCGCAAGACTTATTCAAAATACTATTCTGCCTTATCGTAGTCGGATTCAACTATTCTTGAAAGATGCTTTTGTATTCTATCAGCCCAAAGATGTAGTTTCAGGGGATTTCTATTGGATAGATAAAGAAGATAAGTATAAAATTATTGCCGCCATAGATTGCACAGGACACGGTGTTTCGGGGGCTATGATGACCATGCTTGCTTACAGTATTCTTGACCGCATCGTCCATGTCTATCACATTACCAATCCTGCTGATATTTTAGAAAAAATGCACCAAGAAGTCAAACACGCTCTCGCCCAAGACGAAACAGGTAACCGAGACGGAATGGACATAGCCTTGATAAGTATAGATGAAAACCAACACGTTACTTTTGCAGGGGCTAAAAGACCTTTGGTTGTTTTCAACAGCCTTACCAAAGAAATACTTGAAATAAAAGGACAAAGACGTTCTATTGGCGGTGACCAAAATGAGAATATTCATTTTGAAAATCATATTCTCCAAATTCCTCCAAATAGTATGATTTATCTCTTTTCCGACGGTTATGCTGACCAAAACGACCTAAACAGAAAAAAGTTTTCAGAAGAAAAACTTAGAAAACTTTTTGAAAAAATTGCTCCGATGCCTTGCTCACAACAGGAAAAAATCATTGCAGAAATCATCAATAAATACATGGAAGGCACAGAGCAAAGAGACGATATGATGATTATAGGAATAAGGATTTAGTTAATCTACATTTTCTTGACATAGCCTTAATTTTCTTAAAGCATAACGTAGAGAAATTTGATGTACCCACCCCAAGGCTGTCTGGTTACTCAAAGCATAATCGAAAGCCAAGTCTTTGGGGTGAAAACCTATACCAAAAGCAGAAAAAAAAGGTTCGGTAGAAATCCCTGTGCGTACGTAAAAATACTTATGCACTTGATAATTCAGCCCTGCTCGGAAAGTAGCAGGATAATCAATATTTTTTTCGGTTTCTATGCTCAAAAAGATTTTTTCAATCGGCTGGTAACTTACTCCTGCTTTCAAAATAACAGGAATTCTATCTTCACCTGCATCTAAAACTTTGAGTTTGGATTGTGTGAAATTGTATCCATAAATGCCCACAGCCCACTTTTTAGAAAGTTGTGCCATACCGCCCAATTCTAAAAGAACATTCCCTCTTGCACCTTGTGTAATACCGATTTGGTCATCTACGGCAATCTGAAAATAATTGATTTTTGCCCCTACGCTTACCGAGCTAATTTGGTGGCTATAGCCTATTCCCACTTGAGTTTGGTTAAAATATTTATCTCCAAAACGATTGAAAGTCAGTCCGCCTACGCCACTAAAAGCCAAAGGACTTACCACACTAAAATGATAACTATTTAGAGCCTTTATTCCAAAACGATTTTCAAAAGCCAGCATAGCACTTGGCAAAACTTCTGTATAAGCAGATAAAGCTCCAATGTTGTTAAAAATTGCCCATTCGTTTGCAAGTGCCGTACCAATACCTGCCATACCTGCTTGGGTTGCCCCTGCCGCTCCTGAAATGGTTGGATTTTGAGCTAAAAGCACTTGGTAAAAAAATAAAAAAACAAGCGTAATTCTAATTTTCATACAAGTACTATTTATCATTCAAATAGTCGTATTTTTCAAAAAAGTGTATTTTTGCATTTCCAAGCAGGATTGAGCTTCAACATTTTTTAGCAAGTTAAGACTTTGAACACATTTTCACAAAAAATACGAAAAAAATCATTCAATTTTGGAGCAAATTTTGCGTTTTCTGCAATCAAAACTTAAATTTATGCAACTTCGTGCTGAAAATTTAGTTAAGAAATATGGTAAGCGTTATGTGGTCAATCACGTTTCTATTCAGGTGGAGCAGGGAAAGATTGTAGGTTTATTAGGGCATAATGGAGCAGGAAAAACAACTACTTTCTACATGACCGTAGGACTCGTAAAACCTGATGAAGGTAAAATATTTGTTGATAATGAAGACATTACCCACTTACCTATGTTCAAACGAGCAAGAATGGGACTGGGATACTTGGCACAAGAGGCATCGGTTTTTAGGAATTTGAGCGTGGAGGATAATATCAAAGCTGTTTTAGAAATGACTAATCTTTCTAAACAAGAACAAAAAGAACGCACCGAAGCACTTTTAGAAGAGTTTAATCTTACGCACGTCAGGAAAAGTATGGGCAAAGTGCTATCAGGCGGAGAACGCAGACGTACTGAAATTGCTCGTGCTTTAGCTACAAATCCTAAATTTATTTTGCTTGACGAACCTTTTGCAGGCGTAGATCCGCTGGCAGTTGAGGAAATTCAAAAGATTGTCTATAAGCTCAAATTCAAGAATTTAGGGGTACTTATCACCGACCACAATGCCGATGAAACCCTTTCCATTACCGACTGGGTGTATGTAATGAGCGAGGGCAAAGTATTCAAGGAAGGCGTACCCGAAGAATTAGTCAATGATAAAGAAGTAAGAGCCAAGTATCTGGGTGAATTATACGAATTTAAGCGAAAAAAATTTGAAGTTTGAAAATTTTTGAAGTTTTTACGAAAACTTGCCAAGTTTTTTACGAAATGATAAAGCGATAGTGTCGGATAGTTTCTGCTTCCCTTTGCTACTGAGCGAAGTCAAGTAAGGGAGAGGCTGGGAAAATACAATTTCCAGTAATTTGCTTTGTGTTCAGGGCAAGTAAAAATCTGACAAAAACTTTGTAATCAATAACAAAATAGCTTGTATCGCAACATTTTATGTGAAATTGAAAATCTTATACGATTTCAAAACCAAAAAAATTTTTTCCAAATAAAAACATTCCTTATATTGCTTGCTGAAAACAAAATCACCAAAACGCAAAAGTAAATTTTTTACATATGGCACAAGTAGTTCTAATGCCCAAAATGAGCGATACCATGACCGAAGGCGTGGTGGCAGTGTGGCATAAAAAAGTAGGAGATACTATCAAGGCAGGTGAAATAATTGCTGAAGTAGAAACCGATAAAGCCACAATGGACTTGGAGGCTTATGAAAGTGGTACAATACTTTACATTGGTGCAGAAGTAGGCAAGCCCGTTCCTGTTGATGGTATTTTGTATATTGTGGGAAAGCCTGGTGAAGAATATCAACATCTTTTGCAAGGCTCAGCCAAAACAACAGAATCTACTCCTCAACCTGTTTCACAAGTAGAAAGTAAGCAACCTACTCCATCAGTACAATCTGCGATTTCGGTAGATATTTCTGAAATTCGTGCCAAAATAGAACGCATGCCCAAAATGAGCGATACCATGACCGAAGGCGTGGTAGTAAAATGGCACAAAAAAGTAGGTGATTACGTCAAACCTGGAGAATTACTTGCTGAAATAGAAACCGATAAAGCAGTAATGGAGTTAGAGGCGTATGAGAAAGGCACTATTTTATATTTAGGCGTGCAAGAAGGTGGAAAAGTTGCTGTGGATGAAATTCTTTACATCATTGGCGAACCCGATGCCGACTGGAAAACTTTATTGCAAGCCGCTCAAACAAGCAGTACTGCTCCTGCTGTTTCACAAACTAACACTCCTACTACTTCCGAACCCCCTGTTTCCACAAAAATCGACTCTTCGGACAGCAATGGTAGAATTAAAGCCTCACCGCTTGCTCGGAAAATGGCAAGAGAATTAGGCTATGATTTAGCTCAAATTAAGGGTACAGGCGATGGAGGTAGAATTACCAAAGCAGATGTAGAAAACTTCAAACCCTCTGTGCAACCTCAGCCTGTTACACAAACTACCCCTGTTCAAACCTCTACTGAAACTAAAACTATTACCACCACAGGAGCAGGCTTGGAGAATTATGAAGAAATCAACATTACGCAGATGCGTAAGACCATTGCTCGGCGTCTTTCAGAGAGCAAATTCTCAGCTCCTGAATTTTATCTGACGGTTTCTATCCGAATGGATAACGTAATACAAATGCGTAGCCGCCTAAACGAGCTTTCCCCTGTAAAAATCTCTTTCAACGATATTGTCATTAAAGCTACGGCTATGGCTCTCAAACAACACCCCAAAATTAATTCATCTTGGCAGGGGGATAAGATACGTGTCAATTACCACGTAAATATTGGAGTAGCTATGGCAGTAGAAGATGGTTTATTGGTGCCTGTGGTGAGAAATGCCGATATGAAGTCGCTTTCACAAATTGCCGCCGAAGTGAAAGAATTTAGCCAAAAAGCAAAAGAAAAGAAACTGCAACCCAAAGATTGGGAAGGTAGCACTTTCACCATTAGCAATTTGGGAATGTATGATATTGATGAATTTACAGCAATTATCAATCCGCCTGATGCGTGTATTTTGGCTGTGGGTAGTATCAAAGAAACTGTGATAGTCGAAAAGGGAGAAATCAAGGTAGCAAATTTGATGAAAGTAACTCTCACTTGCGACCATCGTGTTGTAGATGGAGCAACAGGAGCAGAATTTCTCAAAACACTCAAAGCCAACTTAGAAGAGCCTATGAGAATGTTAGTGTAGGAAAAGTTAAACTTTTTACTTTGTAAAAAGTTGTTAGATATGCGTTCTTTGGTTATGTTCAGAAAGCAAAAAGTAGAAGTCTCAAAATACTTAATATCAACTAATTTACACTAACTACTAACTACTAATTACTAATTACTCTGTACTAACTACTCTGTACTAACTACTAACTACCACTATGGGACACCCAGTTTTCAACACAGATAGAAGTTATCATCAAAATCCTCGTTTTTCGGAGGAGCGAATGAAGCAAATTCAAGAGATTATCAAGCGTTACCCTGAGGGGCGTCAGAAGTCGGCGATTTTGCCTATTTTGCATATTGCTCAAACAGAATTCGGCTGGATTAGCGTAAATGTAATGGATTACATAGCTGAAATACTTCAAATTCAGCCGATTGAAGTGTATGAAGTAGCTACTTTTTACACTATGTTTCATTTGCAACCTGTGGGCAAATACGTGTTGGAGGTTTGTCGTACAGGTCCTTGTATGATTTGCGGAGCAGAGGAAATCTTTGAGCATCTGCAAAAACGTTTAGGTATTGGTTTGAACGAAACTACCCCAGACGGCAAATTTACTATCAAAGCCGTTGAATGTTTAGCGGCTTGTGGTGGGGCTCCTTGCCTGCAAGTGAAACTCAAATCCGAAGATGGTATATACAAATATTACGAAAATCTTACTCCCGAAAAACTTGACGAACTCATTGAAAAAGAATGGGTTTAACATCCGATTAACAAAGAAATAATTTAGTACATTGGAACTTAAATTCCTTAAATTTTAGCTGATTGCCATTTTTATAGCTACCATAATTGCCAATTGAGTTTATTTTTCATCTCTTTTGTAGAGGAAATTCAATTTTACTAAGTTTCATTGTTTTGGGTGGTATCTTTTTTAAGTTACAATGCATTTATGCTAAACGAAAAGTGGTTTTATGGGGAAAATTATTCATAACTACCCCTAACCCCTCCTTAAAAGGCTATTATTAGGATACAAAATTATTAAACCGAAAGTCTTGAAATTTTAATACTTATTTTTTTAAGTTTTATACCTGATTTTCATAGTCTTATTAGAACTACCCCCTACTCCCTCCTTGAAAGAAGGAGGGATTTTTACACTCAAAGGAATTTGATTTTGTTTTAGATTTTGTTTTAGATTTTGTTACTGACATACTTTGGCAAGAACAGTAACAAACAGAAACATGCTTAACGACCAAAAAGAGGAGTTTTGATAACTACTCTCAAGAAAACCAATTTTCGTTCAGTATAGTCATTTTTTCAATTGCTCTAAATTGCATACAAAAACTTAATAATAACTCACGTTAAACACGTAAAATTTCATTGTTTTTCCAAAAATCCCTTAATTTTGCCTCAAAATACAAGCTATGACCAAAGAATTAGTGCCTGTCAATGAATTATTTGAAGAGTGGTTTTTAGATTATGCGTCTTACGTAATTTTGGAACGAGCTGTTCCTGCCATTGAAGATGGTTTAAAACCTGTACAAAGACGCATCTTGCATGCCATGTATCAAATGGACGATGGCAGATATAATAAAGTTGCTAACATCATCGGACAAGCTATGCAGTATCATCCTCATGGTGATGCGGCTATTTCAGAAGCAATTATTGGACTTGGGCAAAAAGATTTACTCATTGATACACAAGGCAACTGGGGTGATATTCGTACAGGGGATAGTGCCGCTGCAAGCCGTTATATTGAGGCTCGTCTTACAAAGTTTGCATTGGAAGTAGCTTTTAATCCTGCTATTACCGAATGGCAACTCTCCTACGATGGCAGAAAAAAAGAACCCATTACCTTACCTATAAAGTTTCCTTTGCTTTTAGCACAAGGCGTTGAGGGAATTGCCGTAGGACTTTCCACTAAAATTTTACCTCATAATTTCTGCGAACTCATTGAGGCTTCCATAGATATTCTCAAAGGCAAAGCTACTCAAATTTTACCTGATTTTCCTACGGGTGGCATCATAGATGTGAGCGATTACAAAGCAGGAGCAAGAGGAGGTAAAGTGCGTATTCGGGCTAAAATTGAAAAAATTGATAACAAAACTATTGTTATTCGGGAAATTCCGTTTGGTACTACTACTACCAGCCTTATTGACTCCATACTCAAAGCCGTAGAACAAGGTAAAATCAAAATTAAAAACATCGTTGATAATACTGCCAAAGAAGTAGAAATTATCATTACCTTACCACAAGGCGTTGAGCCTGAAATCACGATTGATGCCTTGTATGCTTTCACAGATTGCGAAATTTCTATCTCCCCCAATGCTTGTGTAATCATTAACCAAAAACCTGTATTCACAAATGTTGATGAAATTCTGAGAATATCTACTTTGAACACCAAAGAACTTTTGCGAAAAGAATTAGAACTCCAAAAATTTGAACTGCAAGAAAAAATCTTAGCTTTGAGTCTTGAAAAAATTTTCATAGAACAAAAAATTTACCGACAAATTGAGGACGCTGAAACTTGGGAAGCTATTTTGCAAATCATTCGCAAGGGAATTGAACCTTTTGCATTAAACTTTTTCAGAGAAATTACTGATGAAGATATTGCTCGTCTTACGGAGATTAAAATCAAGCGGATTTCCAAATTTGATAGTCAAAAAGCCCAGCAAGAACTCCAAAAACTGCAAACCGATTTAGAAGAAACCGAAAACAACTTGGCAAACCTTACCGATTACACCATTTGGTATTTCAAAAATCTGCTTAAAAAATACGGCAAAGGCAAAGAACGCAAAACTACCATAGCTACTTTTGGCACTATCCAAGCTACCAAAGTAGTGGCGAATAATACCAAATTGTATGTAAATAGAGCCGATGGCTTTATTGGCTATGGCTTGAAAAAAGATGAATTCGTTTGCGATTGTGCCGATATTGATGATATTATTGTTTTTCGCTCTGACGGCAAATTTCTGGTTACCAAAATTGCTGAAAAAACCTTTGTAGGCAAAGATATAATTCACGTAGCCGTCTTCAACAAAGACGATAACCGCATGACCTACAACATGGCTTACCGAGACGGATTGGTAGGAAATACGTATGTCAAACGTTTTCAGATTGGAGGTGTTACACGCGATAAAGAATATGACCTCACCAAAGGCGAACCCAAATCAAAAGTTTTGTATTTTTCGGCAAACCCCAACGGCGAGGCAGAAAAAATACGTATCACCCTTTCTGCTAACTGCAAAGCCAAAAATAAAGTTTTTGAATACGATTTCGCTACTTTGGACATCAAAGGGCGAGGTAGCATAGGCAACATCTTGACTAAATATCCTGTCAAGAAAATTGAAAAAATATCCGAAGGGGTTTCTACGTTGGGTAAATTACAAATCTGGTACGATACGCTCACAGGTGAGCTAAACACGCAAGGCAAAGGCACACTTTTAGGCGGTTTTGAAGGAGATGACAAAATTTTAGTCATCTACAAAGACGGAAGTTATGAAGTGAAAAATTATGATTTACGCCGTTTTGATACTTTACAAGTAGCTCTTGTTGAGAAATTTATACCCGAAAAAGTGATTTCCTGCATTTATTTCAGTGGAGAGCATCAACAATATTTTGTAAAACGTTTCCGCATTGAGACTTCCACCCAAGATAAAATTTTTAGTTTCATCGGCGAACACCCCGAATCCAAAATGCTTGTTGTAAGCACCGAGTCGCAACCCCAAGTGAAAATCAAATATCACAAACCCAACGAAAAAGTATTAAGCGAATTTGTATATGATTTGGATATTTTAGCAGAAGTGAAAGGTTGGAAAGCTATCGGAAATAAATTGCCCATTCAGAACATCAAAGAAATTAGCTTGTTACAACACCAAACTCAAACCACCTTGCAAGAAAATGGATTGAGTTTGTTTGGATAGCTACGAGATTCTAGCCCAATTGGTAGTACTTTTTTTGAGGCTCTCTAATTGATGTTTAATGCAGGCATTTTTGTAGAGTTTAAGCTCGCTATCTTCTTGTAAGATATTGAAA
>JANWZC010000039.1 GCA_025054975.1 Raineya sp. | reverse complement strand
ACACTTGCACCAATAACAGCCTCTTGTTCGGTTTCATCTTTGACTTGTCCTTTGATAGTGCCTGTATTTTGTGCTATTATTGCAGTGGAAAAAATAAAAAGTAACGTAGTCAGGAAATACTTCATAACTGATTGATTTAATTTATCGGTGCAAAAGTAAAGTCCTCTTGTTATTTGTGGCTTAATAATGTGTTAAGAAATTTTTATGAATGCACTCAAAAGGAGAGCTTTTTTGTAATTTTTGGTTAAAAAATTTAATATTCATTTAACAAAAATCTGAGTGAGTATGGAATTTTGATTTTTTAGGTAATATTTTCAAAAATATTGCGTTTTGGTAAGAAATTAAACCATAAACAGATATGCTTCGTAAAATTACTTTACTCGTACTTGTTGGGCTATTTTGCCAAAAACTTTCTGCACAAAACGATTACAAGAACTTTTCGCAACTATCCAATTCACTTAAACAATTAGCCTCTAAAAATAGCTCTTTGGCACAACTGAAAGCCATTGGTAAAAGCGTACAAGGGCGTGAAATTTGGCTTCTGACGCTTACCAAAGGCGGAAAGGCAGAAGAAAAACCTGCTATTTGTTTGGTAGCAGGCATTGATGCTTTTCATTTAGCAGGTGTGGAGAGTAGCTTACAAATAGCTGAAAATCTTTTGAAAAATGCTTCCAAAGATAGCGTACAGAAAGTTTTAGAACAAAAAACTATTTATATTGTACCTTGTCTTAATCCTGATGCTTATGAACAGGCTTTTGCCAAAGTTAAATATGAAAGAAATTTCAATGCAAGTAATTCTGATAATGACCGCGACGGCAAACTCAATGAAGATAGCTTTGAAGACCTGAATAATGACGGCTATATTACATTAGTGCGTATTGAAGATGCTACAGGCGAATATAAACCTCATAAAGATGATTCTCGCATTATGGTAAAGGCTGATGCCACCAAAGGCGAAACAGGAAGCTATATTCTTATTACCGAAGGCATTGATAACGACAAAGACGGCAAATGGAATGAGGATGCTGAAGGTGGTATAGTTTTGAACAAAAATTTTACTTTCAATTATCCTTTTTTCACAGACGGGGCAGGCGAATATGCTGTTTCTGAGCCTGAAAATAGAGCTTTGTTAGATTTTCTTTATGAAGCTAAAAATGTGTATGCTGTTTTTCAGTTTGGTGTGGTGAATAATCTCACAGAACCCAATAAATACGATAAACAGAAAGCCACTCAGAAAATTATTGCAGGTTGGCAAGAAAAAGATGTGAAAATCAATGAACAAGTAAGCAAATTGTATGAAAAAGCAGGATTGAAAAATTATCCATCTTTGCCTACGCAAGGGGGTAATTTTACGGATTGGGCATATTTTCATTACGGCAGATTAAGTTTCGGAACTCCTGTTTGGGCTATTCCCAAAGATACCGCTAAGAAAAATGCAATTGACAACGAAGAGGTAAGATTTTTGCGTTGGGCAGAGGCAAACAAAGTTCCAAACGTTTTCTTAGACTGGAAATCTATCAATCACCCTGATTTCCCTAATAAGAAAGCAGAGATAGGAGGCATCGTACCTTTTGTAAGGTATAATCCTCCTATGAATTTCCTCAAAGAAAGCATTGAAAAACACACCAAATTTTTTACAGAGTTTTTGTGGCAAATGCCTTCTTTGCAAATTACTAATGTTCGTACAGAAAGCCTTTCAGGCGGACTTACACGCATTACGTTGGATATTCACAACAAAGGGCTTTTGCCCACTCACAGCGAACTGGGTGAAAAAACCCGCCACGTGGATAAGTTGAAGGTGGAAGTACTTACGAGCAAAAATCAAAATATTGTAGCAGGCAAACGTAAAGAGGTAATTCGCAAACCTTTGGGAGCAGGTGAGAAATTAGAACTTTCTTGGATAATTGCAGGTTCAGGAGAAGTGCAAATTCAGATGCATTGTGCTACTGCTACTAATGGAAAAGAAAGTGTTAAGGTGAGTTTGAAGTAAGTGAGCAAAGTTGTATTTTTGTTCCTGTGAAAATACAGGCAAGATATGGAAATTAACAAAATTTACTGCGAAGATTGTTTGGCAACTATGCAAAAAATGCCAAACAACTTCGTAGATTTTATTATTACTTCACCTCCGTATGATGACATAAGAAATTACAATGGTTATCGGTTTGAGTTTGAAAAAATTGCCCACGAATTATATCGTATTCTCAAAGAAGGCAGTGTAATGATTTGGGTAGTTGCTGATGCCACTATCAATGGTAGTGAAACGGGAACTTCTTTTAAGCAGGCTTTGTATTTCAAAGAGCAAGTAGGCTTCCTACTACACGATACAATGATTTATTACAAAAATAATCCTATGCCGCAAACAGGCAAACGCTATCATCAGCATTTTGAATATATGTTTGCTTTTTCAAAAGGTTCGCCCAGAACCTTCAATCCTATCACCGAGCCTACCAAATACAGAGGTATTGCTAACATGAAAAATAGAGGTAAAAATGGCTCTTTGGAATATGAAAAAGTTTTGCGAACCACTGAAAAAAAAGTAGGAAATGTATTTTTCTACTCTATCGGAGGAGGTATATCTACAAAAGATAAAATTGCTTATCATCACCCTGCTATTTTTCCTGAGCAATTAGTATATGACCAAATTTATACTTGGACAAATGAAGGTGATTTAGTTTATGACCCTTTTATGGGAAGTGGCACTACTGCTAAAGTAGCTCAAATGATGAAACGTAAATGGATAGGCTCTGAAATTTCAGCTGAATATGTAAAGATTGCAAAAATCCGTTTGGAAAACTATTGCAAGTTATTTCAATGAAATATGACTTTTGAAAAAGGTTCTCAAATTGCTAAAGCAGGGTTTCGCAATGAAGAAGACATCATAGTGAAATTTAAGAATTGGCAAGATGATATAGACGCTCAAAACTGGTTACAAATTATGAACTATAATTTGGATGAAATTGAGTACGTTGAAGCGATAAAAATTTGTGGTTACAAAACTGACGTACAATTACAAGTTTCTGTAAAACTCAAAAAAGGAATAGATTTACAAAATATTCAGGTCAAGTTAGTGAGTAATTTGAGAGGTTTCAATCAAATTGATAAGCACTGGGTAGATTATTATGTAAGACTTTGGGAAATACCCAATGAAATTACACATATTCTAAAAAGATATACAGGAGAAATACCTCCCAACGTAAGTTCTGTTAGAGATAAACGTAGAATGTTTGCAGATGAATTTAGTGATAGTGAACAGAAAATTATCTTAAAATGGTTACAGATAAACCAAACTATGATTGTTTCAGATATACTTAAAGGTAGAGGAAAGTTTGCTGCTGAATGGATGTTAGTTGCTCAAAAAATTAACTCAAATGCTAAATGGGTACTAAAATCTATGAATTTCTGCTTAAATTTTTTTGGCAATGGAGAGATTATTATCACTCAACGTGGCAATTTTAAGATAGGTAGAATAACTATGCAACGGAAAGGAGGAGATGGTGGCAAAAATACAGCTAATATGTTACAATTCAAGATAAATCCTGCCGAATTATTTCAAGAGGAGCAATAAATTTTTCTCACCTAAATACAATTTTTCTCTTTGAGAATTACAAAATTTAGCTGAAAAGTCAAAAAGAAACTCCAAAGATGGATTTTCTTTCAAACTTTTTTTCATCTTTTTTTGTAAATTTGTTGTAACATTTACATTCAGCTATGAAAATTCTCGGACAATATTTTCCTTCATACAAGATTGGCGATAACATTCGGGTATTTTTTCGTAGGCTCACGGAGGCAGATGTAATTCCTTTGGTAGAGTTTTATTATCATCTTTCCCAACAGACGCGTTATATGCGTTTTCAAATGGTAACAGAAGGATTACCTGAAAGTAAAATTTACGAATATGCCGAAATGCTTTGCCGAGTAGAAGGCAAAGGACTTGCTATTGTGGCATATACTTACGAAAATGGAATTGAAAATTTTGTAGGAGTAGCTCGGTATATGTTTGCAGGAGAGAATGAAAATAAAGCTGAATTTGCTATCGTGATTCGCGATGATTTTCAAGGGAAAGGTTTGGGTAAATATCTTTTACGTTTGCTTTTTGCCGAAGCCCAACGACATGGCATAGAGAAATTATATGGTACTATGCTTCCTGCTAATGTTGCCATTATTGAACTTATCAAGAAAGTTGCTCCTTGCAATCATCATTTCTCTCACAATGGAGGTTTGATTGAAGTAGAAATCAACCTCAATGAATGAAAAAACCTGCAAGATGTTTTATGCTTGCAGGTTTGAATATTATGAATAGTTTTTTTACAATTTTACGCCTACTTCAAGGGAGATTAGATTTTGTTTGATTGAAAGAAATCCAGGGGCAGAACCTGAGTCTTCTTTATTAACCACATTGATAAAAGAACGCTGATAGTTAATACCTGCAAAAATAGGATTATTGCCAATTTTGTATTCTACCCCAATACCAATAAACATACCAAAATCCAAAGGACTGAATTTTGTGATATAGCTGGCACTTCTACCTTGGTCGTCAGTATAGTTTCCTGATTTTCTTTTGTTACCTACCAAAACTTCAGGCTGAACACCAAAATTTACAAAACCTTTTCCATTGGGGAAAAGTTCATCTGTAAAAAGTTTCAAGCCGACAGGGAGTTGAATATACTGCAAACCATATTTTTCTTCCAAAGTAAAAGGTATACCTGTAACACGAGCTTTGTAATTAGCTTGTTTAGTGGTAAATAGCAACCCCATTGTAAAAGCGTAACGTTCTGTCCATACTACATCAGCAATAGGACCAATAGTAAAACGCAAAGAGCTACCATTTGGTGAGGCTTCTATGCCGTTTTCGGTAGATTTTACACTATTAAAACCAACAGGTAATCCCATTTTCAAGCCCAATTTGAAGCCTGTATCATCTTGGGCAAAAGCAGAAAATGCAAAAACAAAAATTACGAGTGAGAGAGATATTTTTTTCATATTCTTGAAGGTTTAGTTTTTGACTTGCAAAGAAAACAAGAAGGTTTGAAATAACCAAAATTACTTACCGATATTTGCCATTTGCATTTTAATCTGGTTGATTTCGTTTTCAATGTTTGTAATTTGTTTGTTGTTGTTAGCATTCATTTCATTAAGGGCATCAATTTGTCTGCGAGCTACCACATTTTTATTTTCAAGTTCGGTCTTTTTGAGTTGGTCGGTTTCTTTGGCAATTTTCTTTTGAGTTTTTTCTATATCACTTTGCAAACTTTTTACTTTTCTTTCATTATCGGCAATCTGCCCACGTAAATCTTTGAGAATTTTTTCTTTCTCGCGTATCAGTTTTTCATAAAATTCCTTGTAATAATTGTAAAGGAACGTAGTAAAGAACTCTTTGAATCGTTCCATTTCTTGGGGATTTTCGCGAGAATTCAAATAAATATCATAGCCCATCATAAAAGCTATTGCCATTTCAGGGCGACCAGTATCATTAGAAAATTGTACGTGCAAATCCCCTCTACGAGTAGTTACTTGTGGGAGAGTAGCCTCAGGAACAACTAAGCCGTGTTTGCCATTTCTTTTGGCTTTTAGCCCGAAGTTCTTTTTCACATAATTAGAAAAGGCATCTTTCAAATCCTCTTCGGAACCTTTTTCAACGCCCGCCGCCCAAGCATCCACATTAATTTTCTCCAAAGTGATTTGTTTTTGATACGGAGCTAAAGATTGAGCTACAACTAAATAGCTTGCAAGATATATTCCAAGCACGAGTACCAACTTTTTCATAAGATTAACATTTTTGGTGAAACTATAAGCAAAGCTATAAAAATTATGCCAATATAAAAACTTTATGTAAAAAAATTAGAATTTCAAAGCGATGCAAGAAATTTCTACATTTGCATCTTTGGGCAAACGGCTTACTTCTACGGTTTCGCGTGCAGGTGGATTTTCACTAAAATACGAGCCATATATTTCATTGATAGTTTGAAAATGGTTAAGGTCTTTGACGAAAATAGTACTTTTTACAACGTGATTGAAGTCCATTCCTGCTTCTTGCAAAATAGCTTGAATATTTTGCATAACTTGATGTGTTTCAGCTTGAATAGAGTCTTGAATCATAACTCCTTCTTTGAGAGCAATTTGCCCTGAAATGAAAAGCAAATTTCCTGCCAAAATCGCCTGACTATAGGGACCAATGGGAGCAGGAGCATTTTCGGAAAAAATAATTTTTTTGCTCATACAATTTTTTTCGTAAAAATAAAAAAAAGCCTCTTTTGCAAGAGGCTTTTGAGAAAAATTTTAGAGATTATTGGTTTTTAATTTCAACACGGCGGTTAGCGGCACGTTGTTGAGGGGTTTTGTTAGCAGCTTTAATATCTGTACTTCCGTCCGCAGGTCTTTCATCACCATAACCAATAGCAGTGATGCGATCAGCAGCAATACCTTTTTTCACAAGATATGCCTTGATAGCATCTGCACGCTGTTGAGAAAGTTTTTTGTTTGCTGCTTTGTTTCCAACGTTGTCAGTGTGTCCTTCCACGATAATTTTAGCATCTTTGTATTCATTCATCAAGGCTGCCAAATTATCAAGTGTAGGGAAAGATTGTTTCAAAATGGTAGCTTTACCTGTTGCGAAGTTAATTTTCTTAGCAATTTCTAAGAGAGCTTTTTCATCAATTTTCTTTTTAGGACAACCTCTTTCTTCAGGTACGCCAGGTACATCGGGGCAAGCATCGTCAGGGTCAGCAACGCCATCACCGTCTCTATCAGGGCAACCTTGGAATTGTGCTAAACCAGCTTGGTCAGGGCAACGGTCATTTTTATCGGCTATACCGTCATTATCTCTATCAGGGCAACCTTGAAGTTCTTTTTTACCTGCTTCCGTAGGACAAGCATCATCAGGGTCAGCAATGCCATCACCATCGGTATCAGGACAACCTTGGAATTGTGCTAAACCAGGAGTATCAGGACATTTATCTTCTTTATCAATGATTTTATCACCATCTCTATCAGGACAACCTTTAAATTCTGCGGTACCTGCTTCATCAGGGCAAGCATCATCACCATCGGCAATTCCATCGTTATCTCTATCAGGACAACCACCTAATTCTTTTTTACCTGCTTCGGTAGGACATTTGTCTTTTCTATCAGGAACACCGTCGCCATCGCTATCTTTTGCTTTACCAAGTTTGAAGGTCAAACCCCCATTGTGCATCCAATATACACGAGGTCCTACACCACCAAATGAATTTTCTTTTGGAGCAAGAGGCATAGCATGATAGCCTGTTCTTAAACCCAAAGAAACACTTTCATTGAACCAGAAATTCATACCTAAACCTCCACCAACATTTCCATAACTATCACTTTCTATTCTGTGAAGACCGCCCCCCACAAATACATAAGGGTCAAACCAAAAATTTTCTTTGTTACCAAGCGGATGTACTTGAGCGTTCAAGTTAAGAAAATTTGAGAGCCACCCATTACCAGTTCCACCTAATGAGTCAATTTTATCAATACGATTTAGAGAATAATTTACAGTTAAATTAACCAGTGGCATTACCCTGTATCCAAAAGTAACTCCTACGCCTTCGTTCCAATTTTTAGTTTCAAAAGGCTTTTTCTCTTTTGCATAGGGCAAAATAAAATCCATTGCAGAATAATGGAAACCTACAGTCCATTTATCCTGTGCTTCCAGGTTGCTCACTACCAAACAGGCGAGCAAGAAAGAAAGTAGTTTGGTCTTTTTCATAAGGTTTAACATTTGTTGCTACATTTAAGGTTTTGGGTTGCTAAAACATCGTTGGTGCAAAGTTGCACAAAAGAATAAAAAATCAAAACAAAAAAATATTTTTTTTCAAAAATTCAGTTGCAAATCTTTTGGATTTTTTTGTAAAAAGCAAGAAATTGCAACAAAAAATCAAAAATTTATCTTGACTTAATATGCAAAAAAAAATCGTTCAAGTTGGAAATATCGCTTGTGGTAGCGAAAAAATGTTTTTAATTTCAGGTCCTTGTGTGATTGAGGACGAGATGACTATGATGAAAACTGCTGAAATGCTCAAAGAAATTTCAGAAAGGCTTAATATTCCCGTAATATTCAAATCCTCTTATCAGAAAGATAATCGGAGTTCTTTGAGCTATTATATTGGACCTCGCATTGAAAAAGGATTGGCTATGCTTGCCAAAATCAAAAAAGAATTCGGATTCCCAATCCTTTCAGATGTGCATTATCCCGAACAAGTACCCATAGCCGCCGAAGTGCTTGATGTTTTGCAAGTACCTGCGTACTTATGTATGCAAACAGATTTAATTGTGGCTATCGCTAAAACAAAAAAAGTTATTAACATCAAACATGGGCAGTTCCTTGCCCCTGAAAATATGTCAAAACCTGCTCAAAAAGCCATAGATAGCGGTAACGACCAAATTATTCTCACAGAAAGAGGTTACACCTTCGGCTATAATGATTTGGTAGTAGATCCACGCAGTTTTTATCATCTTAATCAGATTGGTTTTCCTGTGGTATTTGATATTACCCATTCTATTCGCAAGTATGGTATTCCGAGTGCCGACCCCAAAGGTGGAGATCGAGAGTTTCTTCCTACTATTGCACGTGCAGGTGTAGCCGCAGGCGTTGATGGAGTTTTCATTGAAACTCACCCCGAACCTGCTAAAGCTCTCTGCGATGCCGCCAGCCAAATGTGTGTATATGATTTAGAAGAATTTTTGAAGCCCTTGATTGAAATTCACGAACTTGAAGTAAAATACCGTGAAAAAAATTATGCTTTGGCTTGATTTTTGAAAAAAATTGTTTAATTTAGCATTCAAACGACAAAGAATATGAATAAATTAAGGTTCTTTTTAGCTATTTCGGCATTGATAGCTCTTGTAGCTACTTCTGCCTGTACTCGTCGCTATACTTGCCCAACGTATTTGAAGCAAGAAAAGCAGGTTGAAAAACAAGATATTCGTGGTTAGCATTGGCTAAACCTCTAAAAAAATTGGGGGATGTATTCCCCCCTATATTTTTCTTATGCCCAAATTCCAAAGGGTAAAAGCCCAGATGTCCGTCCATTCATCTATTTGTTTGGCAATGGGCTTGCCTGCACCGTGTCCTGCATCTACATCTATGCGTATGAGCGTAGGTTTTGAGCCTCGTTGATTTTCTTGTAAAGTAGCAATAAACTTAAATGAGTGAGCAGGTACTACTCTATCATCTTTATCGGCGGTATAAACCAAAGTGGCAGGATAAGCGGTAGGTTTAATATTGTGTAAAGGTGAATATTTGTATAGATTTTCAAAATCTTCTTTGCTCTGCTCTGCTGAGCCATATTCAGGCACCCAAGCCCAACCGATTGTAAATTTGTGAAAGCGAAGCATATCCATAACCCCTACACCTGGTAAGGCTACTGCAAAAAGTTCAGGGCGTTGTGTCATACATGCACCTACTAATAAACCTCCGTTACTTCTCCCTGAAATAGCTAATTTTTCAGCGGAAGTATATTTTTCTCGGATTAAAAATTCAGCGGCGGCAATGAAATCATTGAAAACATTTTGCTTTTTGAGCCTTGCTCCGTCCAAATGCCATTCTTCGCCATATTCACTACCTCCTCGCAAATTTGCTACCGCATAAATACCACCTGCTTCCAAAAATGGTATCATTCGCACATCAAAACTGGGATTGATACTAATGTTGAATCCACCATACCCATACAAATAAGTAGGATTTTTACCATTACGTTTCAAGCCTTTTTTGTGTGTGATAAATAAATGTACCTTTTTGCCATCTTTGCTTGGATAAAAAACTTCTTTGGTTTCGTAATTTTCAGCTTTGAAAGGAATTTTGGGAGCAAAATACAAAGTTGAGGTATGTGTGGTGAAGTCGTATTTGTAAATATTACCACCCTGCAAAAACGAGCTGAATGTGTAATAAGTAAAAGTAGCCTCTTCCTTTCCTGTAAAACCTGCCACAGTACCCAAAGAAGGCAGTTTTATTTCATTAGTTTTCTTACCTGTTTTGTCATAGAGCCAAACTTTGTGGCTGGCATCTTGCATATAGGTTGCCACGAAATAACCTCCAATATAACGAACACTCGTAAGTACGTTTTCTGTTTCTGGAATAATAGTTTTCCAATTTTCAACCGCAGGATTTTCCAAAGGAATGGCTACTACTCGGTAGCGAGGGGCTTGGAAATTAGTACGAATAATCGCATGATTATCCAAAGTAGTGATAAGTTGATTTTCAGATTCTTGATGAGGTATTAGAGGTTTCAAATCTGCAAAAGAGGTAAGTTTTTTGTATAGAATGGCTGTACCTGCTGTACCTTTGGGCAAAAAGACATAAAGCAAATCATTTTTCTCGCTCACCGAAGCCGAGACGTTTTGCAAAGGATTTTTTCTATCCATAAAAATAAGTTCATCTTGGGCTTGTGGCGTGCCAATTTTATGATAATACAACTTATGAAACTCGTTTTTCGCTTCGTATTCTTTGCCTGCTTTGGGGGCATCGTAACGGCTATAAAAAAAGCCATTTTTGTACCAAGCTATTCCTGAGAACTTCACCCATTCAATTTTATCAGTAAGTTTTTGTTTGGTTTGCAGGTCAATGATTTCAATGGTATTCCAGTCAGAGCCACCTTTTGCCCACGCAAAAGCAAAATAACGTTTATCTTCCGAAACTGCCCAAGTATTCACGGCAACAATGCCACTTGCATCCATAGCATTGGGGTCTAACAGTAACTCCTCTTGATTATTGCCTCTCTTGATGTAAAACACAAATTGATTTTGCAAACCATCATTTTTTTGCAATATTTCAAAATCTCCATAACTCACAGGAACGCCCATTTTAGGAAAGTTCCAAACCTCCTGCAAACGCTTACGAATCTGATTGCGATAAGGAATTTGAGCCAAGTAGTCAAAAGTTACAGCATTTTGGGCTTTTATCCACTCCTTGACAGCCACTGAGTCTGAAACTTCCAACCAACGATAAGGGTCTGCAACTTTTACCCCAAAATACTCGTCAATTTGATTTACTTTTGCTGTCTGTGGATAAGAAATTTTTTGTTGGGCAAACATTGAAAACGAACAAAACAATAAAAAATAAACGTATAAACGCATCATATGCAAAATTTTTTGCAAAAAAACGAAAATTCTGACAAAATATTTTGCCAAACTAAAAAGATGTGAGACATTTGAAGTTGTAATTTACGAGTTGTGAATAATCACTTTGAAAAAGCTAATTTCTTACGCTTCAAATAACAACTATTTTAGCTCTAAATAGATTGTTGTCCGAAAATAACGTTTCGCAAAAGATTTTTCATAAGATAAAATCCAAGACTATCAAGCTCGCAGGTACTGCCCAAGCGAGTATGCCTTTACTCATAGATTTGCCATAATCCAAATCTGAAAAGGCTTTCCAAGCCTGTAAAATAGCGGGAATAGCCACTGCCAAGTAAATCACTACACTACCCAAAGTAGTAATCTTACCCCAAGTGCTGTTCCAACTTTGAATAAGATTAGTGATAAAATTGATAACAAAGAAAATACTCAGACCTGCAAAAAGTAAGCTATTGATAGCTAAATTTTGACGAGCTTTTTTGTGTCGTTCCATATTTGAAGTTTTTTGTGAAATATACAGAATTATGGAATTAAAAACAAAAAAAACACAAAAATTAAACTGATTAGATTTTGAGTTTTGCGAAGCAATGATTAAATTTAACCAAAATCTACACAATTCAATACTGCTATGGAAGACGAAAAAATTATTAGTACGAGGCAAAAAGCCTTGAAAATTAATTTGGATACAACTATTTATGGTTCATTTGCCGAAATTGGAGCAGGACAGGAGACAGCCGCTATATTTTTCAAAGCAGGAGGGGCTTCGGGTACGATTGCCAAAACTATGTCGGCGTATGATATGACTTTCAGCGATGCTATTTATGGCAAAGAAGAAAGTGGCAGATACGTCTGTGAGCCTCGCCTGATGAAAATGCTTACCAAAGAATATAATCTTTTGGAGTTGCGTTTGGGGGAAAAAAGAGGAGCTACTACCAAATTCTTTGCCTTTGCCAACACTGTAACTACCATTAACTACACACGTACTGTGCAAGGACACGGCTGGTTAGGGGTTCGTTTTCAGTTGCGTCCTCAAAGTCCGCCTAATGATGTGGTTATCCACGTGCGAATGAGCGATAAAGATACTATTCTCCAACAACAGGCTTATGGTATTTTGGGGGTAAATTTAATTTATGCCTGCTTTTTCCATTACCACGACCCCGAAGTTTTTTTAGTATCGCTCATGGATAATCTTTCAAGAGAACGTGTTGAAATTGACATGATACGTTTTGAAGGTCCTGACTTTAAGAATATAGATAATCGCCTTATTACGCTCAAATTGGTATTATTTGGCTTGGCTGATGCGGCAATGTTTAACCCCAAAGCCGAAATGCTACAACCCGCTGATGCTCTCTACAAGAAGAATGTCTTGATTTTGCGAGGACGTTTCCGACCTGTTACGCACGTAAATATGGATATGTTTCGTAAAGCTAAGAGACAATTTCTAACAGATTTGCCTCCTGAAGAGCATGATAAAACTGTGGTTTTAGCAGAACTTACCTTGCAAGACCTTAAAGCAGGAAATAGCGACATTGATATTCAAGATTTTCTGGATAGAGTAGATATTCTCTGCACACTGGGGCAAAATGTAATGATTTCCAATTTCCAAGAACATGCCAAACTGATTTCATATATTTCACAACTTACTAAAAAGAAAATTGCCATAGTGATTGGCAGGCTTATTATTGAGCAACTTTGCGACCCAAGTCGTTATACTCATCTGCGTGGAGGTTTATTAGAGGCGTTTAGTAGGCTTTTTATCAATGATTTACACATATATGTGTATCCATATCTAAAAGACGGCATACCACAAACCTTTGAAAATTTGGAAGTTAGTCCCAGTTTGCAACCACTCATTGAGTATTTGCGTATCAATGGTAAAATCACAGATATTATTGATTATGACGAGGAAGTTTTGAATATCTACTCTGAAAAAGTTTTGGAAATGATACGCACTAACCAAGAGGGTTGGGAAGAAATGGTGCCAGAAATAGTTGCCAAAAAAATCAAAGAAAATTGTTTATTTGGTTTTCCTTGTGTGGTGGTGGGCGAAAAAAGACGTTTTGTGGAAAACTGATTTTTCTGAAAATTCAGTATCATTTGTTTCAACAGAGATGCAAGATATTGCGTCCCTGTTGAAACAAGAGCCGAATCATCAACGTTCTGTACGGCGAGGTTTGACATTTCGCAGAATATCTAATGCAATATTTTGTTGCGAAATTAATTCACGGAATGCATCATCTTGCAGTAATTCCTGATAGTCTCCGATTTTGTGAACTGTCCTATCTTTTAAGAAAATAATCTTTGGAATACGAGCTAATATAGAAATATCGTTGGAAACCATAATGAGTGTCCAAGGATTTTCAGGACTCATCAAGAATTCTATGATTTTATTTCGTTCAATCACCGAAAAATCCTTCAAAAAATCATTGATTATAAGCAATTTCGGTCTTGCGGCAACGCAACGAGCTAATATCAATTTTCTACGCTCTACCGAAGAGAGTTCTTTTCCTCCTGCGGTAAGTTCGGTATGTAAGCCATCGGCAAAAGTATTGATTTTTTCATATAAACCTACATTTTCCAAAGCCCAAATGACATCTTTATAGGTTACTTGACTTCGCCCCATAGAAACATTATCCAAAATCGTACCTGAAAAGATTTCATCTTCGGAGAAATTATCTTCTGTTACGGCTCGGTAGCTGAAAAGATTTATATCTCGCAGAGAACAATTGGAAACCGTAGCAACTCCTTCAAATTCATCAAAATTTCCAAGTATCATTTTTACCAAACTACTTTTCCCTGCTCCATCGCCTCCTGCAATACAAACTCTTTCATTAGGTAAAATATCAAAAGTAATGTTTTTGAGCAGATATTTATTTTCTTTGCGTACCGCTACATCTTTGAAATGCAATGAAAGTCCGCCTTCCATTTTAGTCAAATCAATCTTGATTCCATATTCTTTATTCAGAGGAATATCGGTAACATTACCAATTTTTTCAGCCGAAGTGAGCAAATCATAAATAATATCCATACTAACCACAAGTTTTTCAACCGAACCCACCACCAAAATAATCACTACTTCTGAAGCTACAAATTGCCCCAAAGTAATTTGTCCATCAACTACCAAGAGCGTTCCTACAATCAAGAGTCCTGCTGTAATTACGATTTTGAAAATGGTAATGCTTAAAAAATGCCCTATCAACACTTTGAAGTGTTTTTTGCGGTAGTAAAGATAATTATTAACGTAATTATCCATTTTTTCCAAAGGCAAGTTAGAGGTACTTGCCAAACGAAAAGACTCCAAAGTACGAGCTACCTCTTCCAACCAATGGGCAATTTTATACTTATATTTAGATTCCATTAGACTGGCTTCCAAACCTTTGGGACCCGTAAAATAAAATGTAGCTACCAGCGTGCCTACGGTAATAATGGAAAATGCTAAAAAAGAAGGATGGTAAAATGCCAATAGCAGAAGCCCTGCAAGTATCTGAATAACTGCTCCCAAAATATCAATCAAAAGTTTGGGCATACCTTTCTGAATAGTAAGAATATCAAAAAAGCGGTTCATTAGTTCAGGGGGGTAATATTCAGAAAGTTTATCAGGACGCATACGAGGCAAGCGATATATGAACTCAAAGGCTGTTTTGGCAAAAATTCTTTGTTGCAGAATTTCTACTACGGTCATTTGCATAATTTGCAAACCTCCTGTAATCATTACACCCGCAATGATAATTACCATAAGTACCACTGTAGAACTAACCACCGCCCCTGCTGAAATGAGTGTAATGATTGCCTGAATCCCCAAAGGCAAAGTCAGTGAAAGTAAGCCTATCACAATGGAATAAATATAGATGTAGCCAATATCTTTACGCTCCGCACGCAAAATGCGAAACATTCTTTGCATGGGCGTGGGCTTGATGCCTTTTTTGTAATAATCATCTTCCAAGTACTCCATTGGAAAGCAGGTAACCAGCAGAATTTGTCCATTCAAATCTGTATTGGGGTGGTTTTCGTAGATGAGTAAATCTTTGGCACTTAATCCTGTATCTTCCCAAAAAGTTTCTTGTCCTGTTTTAAGGTCATAAACTACACTTCTGCCTTTTTTATTTTTCTTGACAAGTATAGGCTCAACAGTGTGGTCATCGCCTTTGTCAATGAAAAAAAGCATAGCAAACTCAGCCTGCTCAATGAACATCTCCAAATCTTGCGTAGGAATATTATTTTTGAGAATGTTCAAATTGATTTTACGAGCTTTATCCGCCAAATCGTCAATGAATTGCATTACATCTTGCTTATAATACTGCTTTTTTTCCGAATAACTTTCCTTCAAATCAAAAGCATTGAAAGTTAAATCTACGGATTTAGCAAATTGCTTGACAATCGTATCTATTTGATAGGTATCCATAGAAGCATTGTGATTTTAAGGCAATATAATACAAAACGACTTACATCTGCAAATGTTTTTTTACAAAGATTTTAATAAGTTTTTGTTCATAAATTTTGCAGGTATTTCATACATTTGAACATTTGAAAAATTTGAACATTATGCCAAATGCCGAATTATGGGCATTATTTTGCATACTGATTGTGCATTTTGCCTTTGCGATAGCCGATTCGCTTTGGAAAGTACCTTTGCAAGAAATTTCTGCCGAAAAAGGTATTTTCATTCGCAACATCTTTACAACTACATTTCTGGGAATTACGACTTTTGTAGTACAAGAAAATAATAATTTTTCTTGGCAAGAGGTAGCGTGGGCAGTAGTTGCTTCTTTTGTTTCGTATTGGGGCTTATATTTTTTCGTAAAAGCCCAAAAATATTTGCCTTTGAGTCTCATTGTTAGGATTTTAGTTATTGGGGCTGTATTTCAATTTGTTTGGAGTGTGCTGTATTACCGAGAACCTTTTGATTGGCGAAAGGCTGTATTATTTGGCTTTTCTTTTTTAGCTTCGCTGCTACTTACACTCAAACCTAATGTAGAAAAATCTGTTATTCAACGAAAAGGCATTATTTTCACCTTGTTGGCGGCTTTTTTTTGGACGTCAAGCGGAGCTTTTTCCAAAGAATTTGCCCACCAGTTGGGTGCGGCTCGGTTCGGATTTATTTTAGAACTGACTATCTTATGCACCAGTGGCGTTGTATTGCTCTTGCAAAAAAATTTACACAAGGTTTTTATTATATCCACTCGCAGTTTTGGTTTTCTTGTAATGATAGCCTTTTTTGGAGCAATAGGCGTATATTTCTCTCATCTTTCTCTCATTATGGTGTCTCTTTCTTCTTTACTCATCATACGTGTAATAGCTGATATAATTCCCATTGCCACTAGCCTATTTATCTACCAAGAAAAGTTAAGCACTTGGCAGTACGTAGGTATTGGGCTTTCGCTGTTAGCAAATTGGGGGCTTGTGATGATTAAATAACAAACAAGCGGCTGTTAGAAGCCGCTTGTGAGAGTTATCTACGAAAACTATTGCTTTACAAACTTCACTCTTTTCTCCTCTCCACCCGTTTTGAGATTAAGCAGATACATTCCCGAAGATAAACCCGAAACGTTTATCCGTATTAAGCTACTATCTGCTCTACCTTTACCCAAAATTTTACCTTGCATATCTTGCAGCTCATACATATAGCCTCCTGTATTTCCTTCCACAAAAATAGTTTCTGCTGTAGGGTTAGGATATATCTTGAAACTTGTAGAGACATTTACAAGTGAATTAGGCTGCTCTACGGCAAATGTGTAGGTCTGCGTTACACTGCAAGAACCTGACTGCGTAGCAGTTACGGTGTAAGTAGTAGCAGGCGAAAGTGCTGTAGGCGTACCTGTAATTTGACCTGTACTTGTATTGAGCGTTAAGCCCGCAGGCAAGGCTGGACTAATAGAATACGTTACAGGTTGCGTATTGCCCGTTACAGATACGTTGAGGCTATACGCAGAGCCTATCACTGCATTGCTGGCAGTGGTATTGATAAAATTCATAATAGGACATCCTACCCCAAATGTATAAGTTTG
>JANWZC010000038.1 GCA_025054975.1 Raineya sp. | reverse complement strand
ACCCCATCATGATTGTGCTAATTGATGAAATAAGTTTTTATTACCAAATGTATATTCATACCGAAATTATCTACAAAATGCCTAGCTGGTTTGAGTTTATTTTCAATACACCTGCTCATCATCGCGTACATCACGCCTCTAATGCTCAATACATTGACAAAAACTATGGGGCTATTTTTATCATTTGGGATAGACTATTTGGCACTTTTGAAGAAGAAAAAGAAAAACCTGTTTATGGCTTAACCAAAAATCCGCCTAAAAAAGATAATATTTTCAGTATTATCACTCATGAACTTTGGGCTATAGTCAAAGATGTTCGTAAAGCCAAAAGTTTCAAAGAAGCGTGGATTTATATCTTTGGCAGACCGAATGCGAAAATGTGAAATTTTGTTTGGCAGAGCAGTAGAAAATAAAATTATGTCAAGTTTGTAGGTTGTGGCAAACAAAAAAATAGAGTATTTAACTCAAAAAAACCTGTAAAATCTTACTTTTACAGGTTTTTTTGTGAGTATTTTTACGAGTTTATTCTATTTCCCAAAATACTTTTCACGTAGTTTATCATCGTACAAATCGGCGTAATAGCCAATTCTATCTAGCATAGCGGCGGCTTCGGTTTTGTCTAAACCTTGTGCCTCACGAATCATTTTGATGTAGGCGTAATTATCTTTTATGGTAAAAGCTACCCCATACAAGGTATGATTGATTTGCAAAAGTTCCTGGAAAAAAGCCTCTCGGTTCGTAGGAGGAACACCTACCACAGGGGAAAGCAGTTGAAAATAAATTTGCTTATTGCTTTCCATTTCCCAGACATCTACCCATACGCTTGCCGAGCCACGTTTCAAATTCCATTGTCCTTCCAACTCGCCTCTGCAAGCTACGGGGTCTTCTCCCATGTCGCGAATACAACTCTCAATAATTTCGTAATAATACTTGATAGGTTGTTGCATAATTTTTCAGATTTTTTTGAGGGCTAATGCAAATCAAAACAAATACAATTTAGGCAAATATGCAAAAAATCTTTGAAAAATATTTTTTTCATAAAAAATTTTTTTGCCAACATCATTTTGTCTGATTTTCAAGATTTATTACTTTCATCGGCTTCAATTAAGCCATCTCGCAGGCGTACAATACGATGAGCATGTCGGGCAATATCTTCTTCGTGAGTAACCATAATGATAGTGTTGCCTTTTTGGTGTAAGGCATCAAAGAGAGCCATGATTTCGTGAGAAGTTTTGGTATCCAAGTTTCCTGTGGGTTCATCGGCAAGGATAATACTTGGGTTATTGACCAAAGCTCTTGCAATAGCTACTCTTTGTCGCTGTCCGCCTGAAAGTTCATTAGGGCGATGTTTAGCTCGGTTTTCCAGACCTACGCTTTTCAGTGCCTCCATCGCTCGCTCTAAACGTTCTTTTTTACGTACGCCTGCATATATGAGTGGTAAAGCGACATTATCCAGAGCCGTTGAACGCGGCAGAAGGTTAAAAGTCTGAAACACAAAGCCTATTTCTTTGTTGCGAATTTCAGCGAGTTGATTATCATTCATATCACTCACTTCTGTGCCATTGAGGATGTAAATGCCTTCGCTCGGAGTATCCAAGCAACCAATAATATTCATCAAAGTAGATTTCCCCGAACCCGAAGGTCCCATAAAAGCTACGTATTCGCCTTTGTGAATAGTTATACTGATATCTTTCAAGGCATGAATGACCTCACTGCCCATTTCATACCTGCGTGCCAAATGATGTGTCTCAATGATGATTTTACTCATGCAAACTTATTGAAAAGGTGTTACTTTAATTAACGTTTTTTTTCATCAAGCATTGCTTTGTAGCGTGGAAAATCTTGTGGAGCAAGACTTTCAATTTTAGTGAGAGCCTCTTGGGCATACTCCCAAAGTTCAGCTTTCAAGCATTGCTCAAAATATAATTTCCAAGCAGTTGGGTGCAATTCTAAAAAGCGAACGGCTTGCATTGCCCAATCGTATGCCTTTCCTTGTGGGTTTTTGTCCAATTCATTAGCAAGAGCTACCATATTCGGATAAAACATCATCTCAAACGGATTGCCCCAAATAGCCTCTTGATACAAGTTATAAGCAACATCAGGCTGATTTTTTTCTAAAACTACTCCCTTGAAAAATTTTTGATATGGCTCGTACCACTTGACAATTCTCTCGCCTTCCACCAAATTTTTAAGTGTATTTAGGTCTTGTTTGTAGAAAGCAATTTTCATTTTTACCCAAATCAATTCGCTTTTAGCATTTGTTGAGGCAGAAAGATTTTTAGGTAGCTTTTGCAAGAATTCATCCGCTTCGCTTACTTTGCCTTCTTGCAAAAGTTGATTAGCAATTTCCGCAAAGGCTTTGGTTTGCAAAGTAGGGTTTTGTATGCTTTCAGCAATTTGCATTTTGAGCTTGGGTTCTATATCGGTTTTGTAGTATATCATACCATAACGCACCGAGTCGGAATATTCTTGCCACTTGTTTTTGTCTGCATAATGAATTTTGAACATCAGGTCAGCAATTTGTTTTCGTTCGGGGTGCAGGCTGTCTAATGCCACTAATTGCCATAATCCTGCACATTCTTCTAAATTTCTGTCTTCGCTTAAAGCTATCGCCCACAAATAGTTAATATCTTCTTTGCGTTGCTTGGCAAATTCATTTTTTTGTAGTTTCTCAACGGCTTGCACAGCTTGCCAAGCCTGTCCTAAATAAAGTAAGTGTTTCACATAATCGTACTCGTAGTCAGCAGCGGAAATATACACTAAAAAACGACTTGCTTCTATAGCTTGCTGATGATAATTTTTCTTGAAAAAATGATTTCTTTTAGCTTGCAAAAGAAAATCGTTGAAAGTAATATTTTGTCTCGTATTGAGCAATTGATTAGCCACGTGCAAAGCCAAAGTGTCTTGCAGATTGGCAGTCAGGAAGTTGTAAAGATAAACTGCTTGATTTTTGCTTAATTTTGAAGTGTCTTCCAAATTTTTCCTTGCAAAACCTACTGAAAAAGGTAGGTTGAGACTTTTCTGATAATTATTGAAAGTCGCCAGTAAATTACACGTATAGACTTGGTCGTTTTGAGCAGGGATTTTACTCAAAGTATCTGCTTTCAAGAAAGTTTTACGAGCCAAAAGAGCTAATATATTAGCTTGAATATCAAGAGGTTGCTTGGTAAAACTTTGGGCTTTCTGCAAGTAGAAATAAGCTGAATCAATTTTACTTTCCAAAGAATACAAAATTCCCAAATTGTTGCAGATGAAAGGATTTTTAGGGAATTTCTCAATTCCTTGTAGGTAATATGAAATAGCACGTGGAATTTGATTTTTGTTGATGTACTCTTGTGCGAGGAGTGCGTACGTGAAAACCTGTGGGTCTCTTGAAAGGGCTTCTTGCAACATTCGTATTCTTGCATCGATTTCTTGTTCATTGATTTTTTGCCGTCTGCCAATCAAGGAGGCTTTGGAAACCCACAAACGATGACATATCATATCTTTGGCAAGAGCTGAATCATAGAAATTATCTGCAAGCAATCTTTCGGTTTCGCGAGGACTTTCCGCAAATAAATCACCTATCCCATTGAAATAAGCGGCTATACTTTGATTGAGCGTAGTACCATTTTCTTTATAAATCATCAAACCCATAAGCATAAAACCTAACCCACGTGCCAAGTACCAAGGAATAGGTTTTTGCTCTTGAAAACCATAGAAAATTTGTGAAAAATTTTGCGAAGCAATCTGGAAATCAATTTTGGGAATATTAAACACCACATAAAACCACAAAGCTATGGCAAAACCTGCATGCGAGTAGGTAATAAAATCCTCACAGGCAGCAATGGCATCTTCATTGGCAACTGCATTGAAGTAAAATAAGGTTGCATTAGTGATTAAAACCATTGCAAGATATACCCAAATACGCATTTTTTCAGGTACTATAAGCTGAAAAAGTGGATTATGCCTCACCCCCCAAAATCCTGCAACTAGCGAAATTGCTAAAATATAAAAGTCATCAATGAGAAAAATATCTGTTTTGAGTTGTTTGCTATTGCGTAGGTACAAAAAGAATAAATTTGCTAAATACACGATAGTAAAAAGGTGAAAACTTATTTTTCGGGGTTGGGAAATCGTAAGCGAAGCGACTAAATATGGAATTTCAGAAGAAACTAAAAAAATAGTGGTTATAGTTACCAAAGCAGGTAAAACAATGCCGTAGCCCGTAAAATAAAGTGTTGGATTACTTTCTACGGCAAAAAAGAAAATCAGTAAGTTCATCAGGAGCCAAAGAATAAAATTTGCCAAAAAGCGTTGTAGAAAAGAATATTTTTGCCCAAAAGCGTGAAAGTAGTAGTTTGTGCCTACAAACAACAAAATACAAATTGCAGCCCACAACCATTGAGCATAGTTTTTGAAAATACCAATCAAATTGATTTGTAGCGTAATGAGAAAAACAATGAAAAGTGTTGCAGAAAATAAAAAATAAATTCTTTTGAAAAAACTACTACTTGCCCCCAGAAAACTTACTGCCAAACATACTGCTATCCACCATACTTGTGAAGCCCAAAGAGGTATTTTCAAATCAGTGGCTAAAAATAAATATTGCTGAAAATATGAAGGAACAAAAAAATCTATTTGTAAAAGTCCTCTTTCAAAGGTTTCTAAATTGATTTCTTGGGTTTGCGTGGTAATAATTTTTTTCCATTCGTATAACCATTGATATCCCCAATGCCTGCTAATAAGCATTGCTATCAGTGAAAAAAAAGTAATTACCAAAAGTGTATAGAGCAAGAATTTGTACGGATAATTTCTCCAAAAAAATAGATGTTTTTTTTGCATAGATTTTCAAATTTATTTTACAAGTTGAAGTATTTCTAAAAGCAAGTAAATTTCTGCTTTCGCCATTTGATAGTTTTCAAAATCAAACTTACCGAGTTTTTCTGCATTTTTGTAGGCAAAACTCAATTTTTCTTTTAGTCTTTGAAAAATATTCAGACGAGGATTTTTGAAATATTTTTCAGTTTTTTCGTAGTCGGGAATATATTTTTTCAGAATTTTTTCTACGTCTGAACACTTTGGAAAAAACTTATTTGAGGCTATAAAATGCAATAAAAACCAAAACTCTAAACAAGGAACATTGAATAAAATCTCTACATTAGATAATTTCTTTCGCAAATGGGATATTTGAGTTTTCAGTTCTTGAATTTTGCCTTCTTTTTCTTGTTCTTGTTTGAGAAAATCATCAAAATCAATAATCCAAATAATCTTGTCAAAGTCATAAGCATTTTCTATAATCCAATGAATTTTTTTGTTGAGACTTACTTTTTCGGAAAGTTTGGGTTCAATAGTAAAGTTTGAAAAACTTAACTCACTATCTCTCAACTGCTCCAAATACCACTTTTCGGTGTTTCCATCTACAAGTACCCAATAAGTTGGCTTAATTTTTTTGTTTTTGTGAATTCTTTGTAATCTACTCATATTTGCCCAAATAAGTATCTTTTAGAAATGGTTTTGCACCAATTTTGCCTGTTTTGTAGGCTTTGTACCAAGAGGTTTTTTCAGTAATTTCTGCAAAGTCTGCCAGTGAAAAAAGTTCAGTAGCTCCATTAGGTTGTTTTTCGGTGAACCAGATTACATCTTTTCGCAACATATCTTGTTCTAAAAGGAGTTCTCGGTGATGCGTTGTAAAAATCAACTGACTATCTGGAATATTTTTCAAAAAGAATATTAAAAAATGTTCCAATAAATCAGGGTGAATAGATTTTTCTAATTCATCAATGCAAACGACAATAGAACTTTCAAGCATCAATTCTAAAATACCTGCTAAAATGTAGTAGAATTGCGTTCCTCTTGATTGCTTGGCAAAAGGCAAATAATAATTAGTATTGCCTACCTTATGCAAAAAATTGAGATTAAAGCCCTTATCGTCTAATTTTTTTTCAAGTTCTATGGCTGATATGTTCAAATCGGCTTTTTGGAGAATAGCAAGAATGTTTTGAATATTCAAGTTCTTTTCATACAAATTTTTGTTTAGAAACTCAAATATATTTGACTTTGTCTTGTATCTGTGGCTTGCTAATGGGAAAAAATTATTGGAAAACCACTCAGAAGGAATTTTCAAAAGATGAATATCGTGGTTGATTGTTTTGGAAGTTGCTAAAACGGTATTATTCCAAAGGGTTGTGTTCTGAAAATGTTCTTTGAGATTTTTAGAAATTTGAATCTGCTTTCCAAAACGTATTTCTACGAATTTAGTTTGAGAATTGCTGATACGTTCAAAAATAAGGTTTTCATTAAGCAGTAATTTTTCAAAAAGAACGCATTTATTGTTCAATGTCAGCTGATAGTGAAAAATATTATTTTGAGCTACAAAGCGAACTTGTAAATTTGTATTTTGTTCAGATGTTTTTTCACTAAACAAGAAAGGTGTAAAAGGGAGTTTTTGGTCTTTGGTAGCACGCATGCTATTAGTAATGATACGCAAAAAAGTAAGAGCATCTAATATATTAGTTTTGCCTGAAGCATTCGCCCCTAAAATACAAGCCATTTTCAACAGACGTATCTCACGAAGGGGTTTTATGAGGTAATATTCCTGCAATTTGGTAGAATTTTCAGCTATCAAGGAGAGTGTTTGCCTTTCCTTGATAGAAGCAAAATTTTCTACGCTAAAATCTATGAGCATTTTTGAATATTTTTTTGCAAAAATATTTGTAATTCCTGAAAAATATGTAATTTTGGTTAAAAAGTTTATTTTTGCATTCCTCAACAATCAAAAATTTAGGCAAAATGTTAAATCTTGTAATTTTCGGACCGCCCGGTGCTGGCAAAGGTACTCAAAGCGATAAACTTATTGCCAAATACAATTTGTTTCATATTTCTACGGGTGATTTATTTCGTAAGCACATCAAAGAACAAACCGAACTGGGGAAAAAAGTCGTAGAATATACCAATAACGGCATTTTAGTACCCGATGAAATTACAATTGCCATGCTCAAAGAAGTATTAGACGCCCATCCCGAAGTAAATGGTTTCATCTTTGATGGATTTCCTCGCACTGTGGTTCAAGCCGAAATTTTAGATAAATTCATGAAAGAACGAGGTACAGCCATTCATGCCGTAATTGCCTTAGACGTTAGCGAAACAGAAGTCAGGGAGCGTTTGGCAAAACGCAAACTCATTGAAGGGCGGTCTGATGATGAAGAAGAAAAAATCAATAAACGTATCTTTGAGTATTACAACAAAACCATTCACGTCTTACCTTACTACCACAGCAAAGGCAAACTCTGCAAAATCAATGGAATTGGAGAAATAGAAGAGATTTTTCAGAATATTTGCCAAGCTATTGATGCACTAAAAGCAAGGGCATAATTTTTAATACAGCCAATTTTGAGGTTTGAAGTTTAAGGTTTGTAAAAGTAAGACCTGAAACTTCAAACCTAAATTTTTTGATATTTTTATTTCAAAACTTGAACCCAACCATTACAACTTGCCCCCGTAGGACTTTCCAAGTAGTAATAATACACCCCTGCGGGAATGTTCTTATCATTGCCCCAGTCATTTTGGTAATTATCCGATTTGAAAACTACCTTCCCCCAGCGATTCCAAATCTGAACCTTGCAATTTTTTTCAGCAATTTCAAAAGTATCATTGATACCATCTCCATTAGGTGTAATTACATTTGGCGGGGAAATAGGTGGCTTAGGAATAGTAACCTGCTTGGTTGCCCTTGAAATGCAACCATTCGGATTTTCTGCAAGCAGTGTGATAGTGTAAGTTTTATTCATTTCAGCGTAAGTGTATTCATCAGGTTTTGTACCTTCTAATATAGTGCCATCACCCATATCCCAACGGAATTTTTTGAATTTAGTTGTATCCACGTTGTCTGCCAAACGCAAACGAATACGATAAGGTGTATTACACTCTTTGAGCAAAGTAAAATTAAAATCAGCAGGAGTAGCAGGTATAACTTCTACTCTCACGTTTTTCACTCTTTCACAGATGCCATTACGCATGGTAAGTGTGTAAGTAATGCTTTGCGTTGGAGAGGCAATAGGATTAGCAATATTCGGATTGCTTAACGCTGTGGTGGGTCGCCACTGATAGAAAGTTGCCCCACTGGCTTGCAATTGTACGCTTTCACCACGACACAAACGTACTGTATCAGGAGGAAATGTGAAATTTGGAAAAATTACTTTCAAATCTTTAATAGCTTGACTTGTTTGATTGCAGTTGGTTACCGTGAGACGAATTTTATAGTCGCCAGGTGCGGTAAAAGTATAAGAAAAGTTTCTATCGGTATTTTGTGAGAAAATTACATTGAAATTAGCATCTAAAATTTCCCAAAGAAATTCGTCGGCATCAACGGCATTGAAAACAAAATTTACCCGTTGCTCGCAAGTTTCAGAACCACTGCTGATAATCTGTGAATTACGAGGATTAACCATTTGGAAGTCTGCCGTTACGTTCAAGCGGAACTTAAAGACAGCATTATTGCAATTTATGCTATTATTCGTACTTGACCAAGCTCCAGGCGTAGTAGGAAAGCCATTTGTACCTCCGCAAGAGGCACAAGTAGAATGATAAATAATTCAAATTTTATAAACACGACTCGTACCACCATCAACGTGGTCTCCTACTTCATTAGAGGCATTTTCTCCAAAATAAGTGGCATACAAAAGTCGCTCCATATTGCGTTTATAGACGGCAATATAAAAATCTCTACCATTGATAGTGGTTCGTCTGTAAGCGTCTTCGGTGGTAGGCATACCCGTAACACCACTACCCGTTCCATTCAGGCTACTTCCACCCCAACCTGCAATATAAATGTTGTTGCAGTTATTTTCGGTTACTACCAAGAAAGCAGTAGGAGAAATGTCAGGGTTACCATCGCCTGCTCCTATACGCGTACTCCAACGTGAAGTAGATAAATCAGGGCTAATTTTGTGAATAAATTGCCCACTATTCGGATTATTATACACGCCTGGACTTACAGGATAATTTCCAAAAGTTTGCCCAAAAGCATACACCTCTTCGTCAGAATCTAAGTCAATGAAAAAAGAAACATCAGCGGCAGAAGTTCCCAGATAGGTAGTGCGAATGATATTGCCCGAAGCATCTAAACGCATAATAAAGCCATCATCATTGCCCAAAGCAGAAGGATTCAAAGCCCCTGTGGTATTGGGTAAATTCGTGCTATTTGTACCTCCACCAACATAGACTTCTCCTGCTTGGTTGGTTTTCACGGAAAGAGCATAATCAATACCTGAACCACCAATATACCTACCCCAAAGAATACCCAAACTATTGTTCATTTTGATAATCAATCCGTCTGCTACACCACTCAAAGAACCTGTGATGCCCGTAATGTTGGCAGAACGCGTAGTTGAGGCAATATAGATATTATCGTTGGCATCAGCATAAATATCTCCTCGGAATTCATCACCATAATTATTGATAGTAACTCCTCCTGAAAGTTTAATGCCGTCATTGCCCGAGCCACCGATAAGCCTTGAAGCGTTGAGTGTTCCTGTGGGGTTAAGTTTCACCACAAAAATATCACTTCCATTATTATAATTGATACCTAAAATAGGTGTAATACTTGAACCACCTGCAAAAGAACCAAAAGTAGCAGGAAAATTCGTTGAACTGGTTGTGCCTAAAATCCAAAGGTTATTTTGGCTATCTACTACCAAGCTATGAGGCACTTCGGAGTCAGAACCTCCAATGAAAGTTAGTTGTTGGAGAGTTGTGCCTGTAGGGTTGTACTTAAAAATACCTACATCAGTAATAGCCCCCCCCGAACCTGTTGTACCAATTGTAGTTGCTCCCGTAAAGTTGGGGAAACTCAAACCAAAAAGAGTAGCACCAGAGTATAAGTTTCCTGCATCGTCAAAGGCGGCAGTATTGCCCCAATTATCGGATACACCTCCCGAATAAGTCGAGAACACAAGTTCAGGGTCTATGATAAGGTCGTAATTTTTGTTATATCCTTTGGGAAAATGAAAAGAAACTATGTTACCTTGCAAACGAAATTCTGTGGGAATCTCCACCTTTTTACCACGTATCATTTGGTAGCTAACAGGCTTTTTTTCGTAAATATCACCTACTGAAGTTTGAATAAGCAAAGTTCCGTCAGGGAGCAGTTTTACATCATCAGCGTACTTGTAAGACATCTGAATAAGCTGTGGATTTGCTCCTGCTTTCACGTAAAATTCATATTTCAAATTAGTTTCTCCCTGAAAAATTGTATAATCAATGCCTGTATAAAGATTTTTGTACAAAATTCCTTCATAACCTCTCACGTTTTCAGCCCATTTACTTTTTTCTCCAATGTAATAATGGTAAAGCGTAGGTTTAGCCTTGCCCAAGGGTTGAACTTGCACAGGATTTGCCCCCACGAAATCTACTACAAAGCTATGAGCCTTGATACCTTCTTGTTTTTCGTAAATCGCATATTCAGGATTATCTTTGTAGGCAGGTTTATGGCGTTGATATTCAAGGGCTTTGCTATCATAAAAGCTAAATTGTAATGCATTGTTGTAAGCAAATAAAAAACCACTGGGTATGTCAGCTCTAAAAGCAACAGATTTTTCCCATTGGTTTTTGTTTTCAATAAAGGTAATGCCCTGCGAATTGGATTTTGCCCAAACCTTTCTGCGTAATTCGCTTAATTTTTCCTGCGAAAAAGCTAAATTAAAGCAAAAACATACAACCAGCAAAGTTGATAAAGATTTCTTCATATAAAAGATATTTGTTGAAATCCCAACAAAATTATGAAATTTTATCTAAAAAGCAAATTTTATAAGACCCAAACACGCAAGATAAATATTTTATACTGAAAAAATCTGATTTGATACTCAAAAAACTTGATTTTTGCTTTTTCATTTTTGCTATGGAGGACTGTGATAGTTCTAAATAATTTTTTCTCTATAAAATGTTTGGTGCAAAAACTTTGAAAAGCATATATGCAGGAAAAGTTTTGAGTCAAGAGAATGTTCATCTATATTTCAAAAACATTTCAAGCAATTATCCGTCTTGCTTGTCATTGATTACATCTGCAAAAAACCTTTTGATATTTCGCTCAAAGCAACTTATCTTTACGCAAATTTTGCTCAATGAAACAAAGACTTATTTTGCTTTCTTTTCTGGTAAGCATCTTACTGATGTTTATCAAATTTACGGCTTACTTTCTGACTAACTCTACTGCTATTCTCACCGATGCTTTGGAAAGTATCATCAATGTGGTGGCTTCGGGATTTGCTTTTTATAGTGTGTATTTGTCTTCTCTGCCCCGCGATTTTGAACATCCTTACGGACACGGCAAAATTGAATTTTTTTCGGCAGGCTTTGAAGGTTCGCTCATCATTACGGCAGGATTAGTGATTGTTTGGCAGGCGATTATGGGTTTTTTGTACCCCAAACCTTTGGAAAAATTAGATGTAGGATTATATCTGGTAGCTTTTAGCACCGTTATCAATGGGGTAGTTGGACTTACCCTGCAAAAATACGGCAAAAAATATGACTCTCTCACGCTTATTGCCGATGGCAAACACCTTTTCAGCGATGCAGTAAGCAGTTTGCTTCTGATTGTAGGGGTGGGCATAATTATTTTCACCAAGCAAGAATGGTTAGATAGTGTAATTTCATTGGTTTTTGCTTTTCTTTTACTTAAAGAAGGGTATTTTTTGGTGCGAAAATCTATTGCAGGACTTATGGACGAGCTAAATCCACATTCCGTTCAAGAAGTCTTGGATATTTTGGTAAAAAATCGCCAACCCAACTGGATTGACGTGCATAACTTGCGTGTGCAACACTATGGAGCAAATTGGCATATAGACTGCCACCTGACTCTACCATATTACCTAGACCTTCGGCAAACTCACGATGAAGTAGAACGTTTCCGAGATTTTATCACTACTTATACAGGGAAAGAAGTAGAAATTTTTATCCACGCAGACCCCTGCATGCCTCCTGAAAATTGTGAGGCTTGCAATTTTCAAGATTGCCCTGTACGGCAGCTCCCTTTTGTGAAAAGTCCAGAATGGACTATAGAAAATTTGGTCAAAGACGCTAAACATTTTCGTAAAATCTAATCAGCTATGCAAGTATTCAAATTTGGTGGAGCTTCGGTAAAAGATGCAGAAGCCGTCAGAAATGTTGCGTACATTATCCAAAACTTTGGTACACCTACGCATTTGGTGGTTGTAGTTTCGGCTATGGGCAAAACTACTAATGCCCTTGAAAAATTACTTCACACCTATTTTTCACAAGCCGATTGGCAAAATGAACTGCAAAACATTCAGCAATATCATTGGGAAATTGCTCAAAAACTTTTCCCAAACAATCATATAATTTTTACAGCTTTAGAATATTTGTTTCTACAGCTCAAAGAGGCACTTTTACATAAAACTAATCCTGAAAAATACGATGAAAGTTATGACCAAGTGATTTGCTTTGGAGAAATTATTGCTACGCATATTGTAAGTCAATACTTACAAGAACAAGCTATTGCTAACGAATGGATAGACATTCGCAACTATATCAAAACCGATACCACTTGGCGAGAAGGTAAAGTAGATTTCGCTTGGACAGAACAACTTATCAGGCGTGAAATTTTACCTATTTTGCAAGAAAAAATTGTAGTTACACAAGGGTTTCTGGGTGGAACTTTGGGCAATAAAACCACAACACTGGGGCGAGAAGGTTCAGATTATACGGCTTCAATCATAGCATATTCGCTCAATGCCGAAAAAGTTACCATTTGGAAAGATGTACCAGGCATTTTGAACGCAGACCCCAAAAAAGTACCTCAAACGCAACTTTATGAAACGCTTTCTTACACTGAAGCCTCAGAAATGACTTTCTATGGAGCAAATGTCATTCATCCTAAAACTATTAAACCTCTTGCCAACAAAAATATTCCGCTTTTTGTACGTTCTTTCCTTGAACCTACCCAAGCAGGCACTTGTATTAACGGCATCGCCAGCCAACAGAATTTACCTACGATTATTTTCAAACCTAATCAGGTGCTTTTGAAATTCGGTGTAAAAGATTTAGCTTTTATCACCGAAGAAAATTTGGCTAAAATTTTGCACACTTTCACGCAAGTAAATGCTAAAATCAATCTTATGCAAAGTTCGGCGGTTTCTATATGGATTGTTACCGATTTTCAGGAGCATAAAATTCTCAAAATCAAGGATTTTTTGAGCGAAGATTTCACTATCTTTCAAGAAAATCACGCTCAACTGCTCACTATTTTGTATTATGATGAAAAAACTTTGAAAGAACTATTACCTCAATATCATTTGATTTTGGAACAGAAAACTGCACAAACATTTAGGGCAGTAGTGAAAGAGAAAAGTTAGCTTTGGGCTGATTTAGAGTAAAATTCGGGCTTACTACGAATTTTCAAAAAGCAAGTATCTTTGATAAGGCAAAGGTGTTGTGGATAAAATTAGAAAAACTCTCTACCAAAACGGAAATTAATTTTTCAGGAATGGCTGTCAATATTCTTTCAGGTTGTTGAGCGTACTTTGCTTCGGCTTATTACTGAGCATACCCAAAAACGCCCTCAATAATAAGCCGAAAGCACGCTCAATAACCATAAAAGGACATAAAACCCAAATTTTCAGGGTAAAAATTCTTTATCTTCCTCCTCTTTCATTGATAAACTCTGTTAATTCTTCGCGGTTGCTGTTGAAAGTGAGTTCATTAGCAACCATAAAATACTGACGACGTTCTTGAAGAGCAGTGTAGTCGTAGAGATACTTAGCAATTTCAAGACGTTGTTCGTCAAAGTTAAAGAGTTTCACGATGCCACGTACTTGCTCTACCGAAAAGCAATTGTAGTTGCGAGTGATATTTTTAGCTATTCTCATGCGGTTATCGGAGATATTTTCACGGCGGATAGATTGTACGATGTTAGCATAATCATTATTGCTTACCACGCAAGCTGTACTGGGCAAAGTATTTACAGGATTTCCTTGTTGATTTTGTTGCAAAAAGGCTTCCCATTGTTGGTAATTGATACGATTCTGAAAAACTTGAGAGGCAGTTAGCAAATTATCCACATCATAAATATTAGGATATGATAAACGCATTACCTCCAAGCGGTTGTTTTCGTTGGAAAGCAAGGAAACTAATCGCATAAGTTGCGAAACAGCTAAGCAATTCGTCTGAACGGCTTGTCGGGCGACGTTGGTACGTGTATTTTCGTTTGGCACAGCACGGATACGTGCTGCGATACTCTGAAAAACACTTTCCGAAATAGGGGCAGAGCAATTTTTTGCTCCAAAATAATTTTGATAATCAGGATAATTGTATAGAGGATAGCCTGTAAAATCAGGATAATTCGGATTGGTGGGATTATTGGGATTAGATGGATTGTTGGGATATATGTTGATAGGTGTTCCGCCTTTGTTGATAAAGTCATACAAACGTACTACCGAAGAAAATTTGGTGAAGCCGTCATACACTTCATAGTAATTTTCAGGGTCAAACACATAAGCATAAGCATTTTCAGCAAGAGCTAAACGATTATATTCTTCCCGAAATAAAGACATCAACTCTCGAATTTGCTCCGAAGAAAGACAATTATCTTGGCTAAAACGTACAGCTTCTTGCAATTTGCGTAGTTCATTGCCCATAGCACTGATTTGTTGTTTGCGTTGTTGGAACAGGCTATTGGCTATGGGACGAGAACAGCGATTTTGAGCCTTTGGCATTAAAAAGCTCAAAAAAAATACAGAAAGCAGTAAAAACTTTTTCATACGCAAACAGAAATTGAAGTAAAATAAACGAATCACATTTTAAGTTTGAGATTAGTAAGGCAATTAGCTTGCCAAAGTAGAATTTTGTTGCGTAATTTTTTCAAAATCATCTCCCAAAGAAAATTCATCTTCGTTTTCTTTCGCATTGATTTTCAAAACTTTGGCAAGTGCCAGAAGTACCAAAGTACGAGAGGCAGTTTTGGGCGAAATACCTGCAATTTTTGAAAATTGTTTCACGGTGATTATGGGATGAACGGCTAAATATTGCATAAGTTTATGTTCTTTTTCACCATAATGAAAGCGATAATTTTTGTTTTTTTTCTTTTCTTTCAGGTAATTTCGCATTTCTTTGCTGGCTTGTATGCTCTGTTCGCCTACGCGTATGTAAATTTTGCCCTTGTCTTCGCCTTTGATAATTTGATGAGGCACACTTGTACTTTTAGGAATATGAAAAAGCAAGACTTCTCTTTCGGAGTCTTCGCCAAGCGGCAAGCGTTCTACTTGATAAGAAATTTCAGGAAAGCAATATTCTGCAATAGCTTTTTTCAGAATATATTCATCTTCTTCGGGAAATTTTGCTCCAATGATTTGCTTATCATCACTTACTCCAATAATGAGCGTTCCTCCCTCGGTATTGGCAAAGGCAACTACTTCACGGACAATTTTCTCGGGGTGTTTAGTTTTGAGTTTGAATTCTACATTCAAACCTTCGCCTTGCCTGACAATTTTGCGGAGTGTTGCTAAATCGGTTTGCATTTCCGCTGTATTTAGCTACCGCAAATAAAACATTTTTTTTCAAAAAAACGTTGGAAAGCAGTTTAATTTTTTTGTAATTCGGCAAAATTGAAATTTTGAAAAATAATAGCTACATTTGCCATAAGATTCAAAAAAATGCATTTGCCACCTAATATTATGGACTCTCAAAGTATTGATGAAAACTATAATTTACACAAGAGTGTAAAAATTTTTTTGCCCAACTCACTATAAAAATCGTAGTAGATAAACTTGTTTGAAACTTTGCAGTATCATGGCAACCTCTCTTAAAAATTTGAGTGAATATTCCTCCAAAAATGTAGGAGATGTTAGCAAGAAGTGTTTTGGCATAGCCGTAGCCGAATGGAATAACGAAATTACAGAGGCTCTTTTGCAAGGGGCTTATTCTACTTTGCAAAAGCACGGAGCTAAAACCGAAAATATCATTGTTAGGAGTGTAGCAGGTAGTTTTGAATTGCCTTTGGCTTCGCAGTGGCTTGCTCAAAGAGAAGATATTGACGCAGTTATTGCAATTGGTTGTATTATTCAGGGAGAGACTCGCCATTTTGATTTTATTGCTCAAGCCGTTGCCAATGGCATTATGCAAGTAGGTTTGAAGTACAATAAACCTGTTATTTTTGGCGTTCTTACTACCAACAATTTAGAGCAGGCTCGCGAGCGTGCAGGTGGCAAACACGGTAACAAAGGCGATGAAGCTGCCATTACAGCTATCAAAATGCTTTTTTGGGATAACGAATAATTCTAAAACTTCAAAACAATCTAAACTTCAAACCACAAATCTATAACCTTCAACTATGAGCAAATTAGTAGATGATTTCAACGCTTACCGAAGCAAAATGAATCAGAAAATTCTTGATGCCGATAACTTGGTTATCAAGCGGATTTTCAATTTGGATACAAACTGCTATGCCGAAGGTGCTTTGAGTGTCGCTACCAAAGAAATGATAGGCTTGGCTTGTTCTATGGTTTTGCGTTGCGATGATTGCGTAAAGTATCATCTGGGCAAATGCAAAGAACTGGGGCTTTCCACAGAAGAAGTTTTTGAAGTTTTTGCCATTGCCAACTTGATAGGCGGAACGATTGTTATTCCACACCTTCGCAGAGCCGTAGAATATTGGGAAGCATTGCAAGAAACTTGATTTTCCAAAGAATTTACTCTGCATACTTGAATTTTCAGCCAACTTCTTTGTATCTTTGGCAAAAAAATTGAGTATTTTGAAGATTTGGCTGAAAATTGTATTTGTTAGCACCTTGTTTAATCCGATTTGGGCTCAAATTGGTGGCAGAACTTTGTTTGAGTTTTTAGATATTTCTGCCAATCCTCGTACTATGGGCTTGGGAGGAGCTAATGTGAGTTTATCTCACGGTGATGTGAATATGTTTCTCAATAATCCTGCCTTATTAGATAGCTCAATGGTGAAGGTGGCTTCGCTGAATTATAGTCCTTTTTTTGGCAGAACACCACATTTTTTACTCACTTACGCACACGATTTTGGAGGCAAAATAGGCACAATAGGAGCAGGTTTGCAATACATTCGTTATGGGAAAATACAAGAAACCGATGAAGCAGGTAACGTTATTGGTGAATTTTTAGCCTCTGACTATGCTTTTACTTTCGGCAAAGCCTTTCAGTCTCAAAATTTTCAGTTTGGAGCAAATGTAAAATTTGTAGGCTCACAAATTGCCTCTTACAATGCTTTCGGCATTGCTACCGATTTAGGAGTAAGTTTCAAACACCCACA
>JANWZC010000037.1 GCA_025054975.1 Raineya sp. | reverse complement strand
AAATTCTTTGATTATTCAAACTGAAAAAGGCTTTTTTGAGTATGCCCACGAAAAACTACAACTTTCTGAAATCAATAAAATCTTGCCCCCTCATTCCCAAGTGCTTTTATATGGAAATAGTTTGCAAAAAGAGCCACTTTTTGTTATTGAGTATGATAATCAACTTTTTTTGTTTTTGCTCAAAAATGGAAGTTTTCAGGTAGTTCATAAACTTGCCAACGTTCCTTTGAGTGAATTACTCTATCTGACAGAAGATAAGCAAGGTAATATTTTCTTTTCAACGCTTAAAAAGGGTTTTTCTATTATTGAAAAGAGTGGCAAAACGCTCAATTTTAATACTTCCAACGGCTTGCCCTCAGCAAATATACACGTAATTTTCAAAGATAGCCGAGACAATATTTGGTTAAGTTCTTACGGGAAGGGGCTTATTCGGTACGCAGGAGAAGATTTTGTTCAGTTTTATACCGAAGCAGGTTTTGAAACAGGCATTGTGTGGGCTATTCAACAAGATAAAAATGGCAAACTTTGGGTAGCTGAAAATGCAGAAAAACCTTTGTTTTTTTTTAATAACGGGAAGTTTCAAGCATTGCCAGTTATTTCGGAAAAATATGTCAGGAGAGGGTGTGGAATTGCTATCACCCCGAACAATGAAGTCTTAATGAGTAGTATGCGTGGTTTATGGCAGGTGCAAGCGGGTAATCTCGTAGAAGTTACTAAAAAATTTGGCTTGCCCGAAGATACTTATACCAATGCACTCAGAAGTACCTCAAAAGGATTGTGGATAGCTACTTATCAAAATGGTGTGTATTTCTATGATTATCAAACTAAAAAAACTACTTGGTTTAACTCGCAGAATATCAATCTGGTAAGTGATTTAGTCAATGATGTATTTGAGGATTCAGAAGGCAAAGTTTGGTTTTGTACTAATCAAGGCATTTCAGTATATGACGGCAAGCAGATGCTCAATTACGATAAAAAAAATAAATTTCATTTAGATTATGTAATCTCTGTCTCTGAGGATAAACAAAAAAATTTATGGTTTGCTACTTTTTCAGGATTAGTAAAATTTGATAGAAAATCACAAAATTTTGAAATTTATAACGAAAAAATCGGAATCAGTTCTACTACCATTTATTCAGTGCTTGTGGATAAACGGAACTGGGTTTGGCTTGGTACACAGAATGGAATTAACATCGTACAACTTGATGAAAAAGGTAATATCAGTAAAGTAAAAACTTACAATCAAGATAATAGTTTTGCCAGCCTGGAAGCCAATGAAAGAGCTATCTACGAGGATAATGAAGGCAATATATGGATTGGTACCGTGAAAGGTTTAATCAAATGCCACCCAGAAGCTATTAGATTTGATGCTAATATTCCTATTGCTCACATCATAGATTTAGACCTTAATCTGCAAAAAACCAATTGGTTATCCGAAGAATTACAACAATATCATCAAGGTTTGCAGAATTGGGAATTTGTGCCTAAAAATCTAAAATTACCCTATAATCTGAACTATCTTTCTTTCCATTTCGAAACTCTGACTTATTCAGAAGAAAATATATTTTTTCAGTGGAAATTAGAAGGAATTGAAGAAGAATGGAGCAGACCTTCCCGTAAAAATGAAGCCATTTACACCAATTTACCGCCTCGTAATTATCGGTTACTTGTAAGAACTTGCCTGCCTAATGGCGAGTGTAGTAAAAAAATTACCACTTATGTTTTTACTATTGAGCCTGCCTTTTGGCAAACTTGGTGGTTTGTAGTATTGGTTGTAAGTTTCGTTATTGCACTCATTGCTTTTGCAATCATGCAACGTATTAGGGCTATTGAAACACAGAAAAGAATTTTGGAGGAAAAAGTTCAGCAGGCAAGCCAAACCTTGCGATTACAAAATGAGGCTTTACGCAAAAAAAATGAAGAAATTGAAAAACAAAAAAGCGAGCTCCAACAACTCAATGCTACCAAAGATAAATTCTTTTCCATTTTAGCTCACGATATTAAAAGCCCACTTAATTCTTTGAGTGCTTTTCTCAATATTATGACCAATCACCTGGATGAAATGAGCCGAGATGATATTTTATTTATGAGTAGCAATTTGAATAAATCCGTAAAAAATCTGTACGGACTATTAGAAAATGTACTTTCTTGGTCTCGTTCGCAAATGGGTGTGATAGAATACAAGCCTCAAAAAATCAATCTATATGAAATGACAGAAGAGAACTTGCAATTATTAGCTATATCTGCCCAAAGCAAAGGTATTGAGCTTATCAATTTAGTTGAAAAAGACCTTTATGCCTTTGCCGATGCCAATAGCCTGAAAGCTATTTTCAGGAATTTGCTTTCTAATGCAATTAAATTCACCTCTACCGATGGCAAAGTAATAGTTTCTGCCAAAGCTGAAAAAGATTTTGTATTTGTTTCCGTAGAAGATACAGGCATAGGTATGAATGAATATGCGTTGAGTAAAATCTTTGATATTACAGCTCGCTATTCTACCAAAGGCACTGCCAATGAGTCGGGTACAGGCTTGGGATTAGTATTAGTAAAGGAATTTGTAGAAAAAAATCAAGGTAAAATTTTTGTAAAAAGTCAGGAAGGAGTAGGAACTTGTTTTACATTTTCTCTACCTGCTTTGAAAGATACTGAAATGCAACAAACGGATTGTAACACGTCTATTCAAATCAGCTAAAAATGATAAAACGAATTATTTGGGGAGTAATAATTTCTAACCTGTGTGGCTGGACTTGGGCAAATAACAAACTGCTCAACCTTCGGGAAATAAACAATAAAAAAATTATTACTTCTTATTTTCAAATTTTTGAAGATAAAAGCGGAAAACTTTCGCTTCAAGAAGTTTTTACTTCAAAAGATGTTAAGTTTCAAGCTATCAAAACTTCTAATCATTTGCATTTAGGAGTTTCTAATTCAGTGTTTTGGCTTAAATGTCGGTTATATGTACCTGAAATTACCTTTCTTTCTCAAAAGGATTATATTCTTACTCTCACAGACCCTTCAATAAATTACGTAAATTTCTACATTATAGACCAAGCGGGAAAAGTAATTTCTTATCAGAAAAGTGGTTCTGCTGTAAAACCTATGGAAAGGTCTATTTTTAGCAATCAAATTGCTTTCAGTGTAAAGGACTTGAAGGAAGGTGATTATTTACTTGTATTGAAGGTTAGCTCGCGTGCTTTTTTGAATATTCCTATTGAGCTGGAACTGGATGAGATTTTCCAAAAAGATAGTATGATGATTTACTTACTTTTGGGAGGCTTTTATACAATTATGCTTTTAGTGATTTTCTATAACTTTATTGCTTTCCTCATAACTCAAGAAAAAATTTTGTTTTATTCTTTTGCAAGTTTATTATTCTTTACTTTTGCCTTATCTACTTATGACGGGATTTTAGGCTTTTACACGCCATTAGTAAGAAATTTGCAACCTTACATTTCTTTGGAGGGGCTTTTTCTAAGCTCGGGAATGGTATTTTTATTGTTTTTCAACAAAAATTTCCTCAAACTGCCTTCTCAAACTTTGCTCAATAAGTTACTAAACATTTGTGTAGTAATATTTTCATCTATTTTTGTATTTTCTTTCTTAAATAATATTTTAGCGATTTATTCATTGATAGTAGTAGCACCATTGTGCTTAGTGCCTATTTTGTGGAGTTTTGTTTGGGCTTATAGAAATAAGGCACCCATGTCCTCTTATTTGCTCACCGCCAATGTTTTTCTAACTATTGGGGCAATTATTAGTCTGTTTCCTTATTTTTCGCATATTATTTCTATTTGGTGGGCAGTGTATGGCTTGCATATTGGTTATGTTTTCTATGTACTTACAATTTCTGTAGGGCTTTTGGTGCGTTTTCATAAAACAAGTTTGGAGGTTGTACGCAAGGAAATGCAAATCCTGAAAGAAAAAGACAAAAAGCGAATAGAAGCCGAAAAAAATGCGGAACTCCAACGCATTATGCAAGAAAAAACAAATGACCTAATAAAACAAAACGAGGAACTAAAAAAACTTAATGAAGAATTAGATAGATTTGTGTACAGTATTTCTCACGAATTAAGTTCGCCGCTCAAATCACTCATTGGGCTGATACAACTGATGAAACAAGATAAAAATCCAGATAATCTACTGATGTATCTGGAAATGCAAGAAAGAAGTATCAAAAAATTAGACCTTTACACCAAAGAACTTACAGACCTTTTGCGTAATGCTCGCTTAGATATTGATAAAAGTCGTATTTCATTCAGAGAATTGCTGAATGAAGTGCTGAACCAACGAAAAACAGATGTTGGCTATGATAAAGTCAAAAAGATTATCAGTATTCGGCAGGATAAGCCATTTGTTTCTGATAAAAATAGGTTAGCCATCATTCTGAATAATCTTATTAGCAATAGTATACAATATCGTCGTGAAAACGTACAGGCTCACGTAAAAATTCAGATTGAAGTAAATAAAGAAAAAGCTATCATTACCATTTCTGACAATGGACAAGGCATTGGTAAGGAACATTTAAGTAAGGTATTTGATATGTTTTACAGGGCAACTGAAAAAAGCCAAGGGGCAGGTTTGGGGCTATTTATTGTGAAAGAAACTATCAATAAGTTAAAAGGCTCTATTTATATGCATTCTGAAATCAATGTAGGCACAATTTTCAAGATTGAAATTCCCAACCTCTATCAAACAGAGGAGGTTTTAGAACCACAAAATTCAATGAACTAATGTGGGGCTATTGGCAGAAAATTATTCGTGATTTTTTTGGTTTTACGCAAAAAGAAACCAATGGCACAATTATTCTTTTTGCTCTTTTGCTAATTTTGCTTTTTTTGCCTTTCCTGCAAACGTGGTTTCTTGGAAAAAATATTCAGCAAGTCTCTACAAATACTCCTCTTGACACCTTGATAGCTCATTTAGAAGGTTTATCCAACGAAACAGAACCTGTTTTGCCTGAAATAGAACTCTCTCCTTTTGACCCTAACAAAATTTCCAAAGAAGAGTGGCTCAAACTTGGTTTGAATGAAAAAGTTGCTCAACGCATTGAAAATTACCGAAGAAAAGGAGGTAAATTCCGAAAAAAAGAAGATTTATTACGTGTGTATGACTTCCCCGAAGACCTTTATCAAACACTTGAACCCTTTATCGTAATTGAAGGCAATGTTGGGCAAAAAAAGCCTAAAAATCAAAACTTCAAGAAATATGCTCAAAAAGAAAGTAAAGATTTTGAGCATACTTTTGTTCGAAAAGATACTACTAATAAACCTCTAAAAGACTTTCAGCAAAAAATTAGCAAATTTGACCTCAACAAAGCAGATACTGCTCAACTGAAAAAATTACGTGGCATTGGCGAAAAAAGAGCTATGAATATTATCAAGTATCGCGAAAAATTGGGAGGTTTTGCTAATTTAGAGCAAATTCACGAGGTTTGGGGATTAGATAGTTTGGCTATCAGTAGCCTGAAAAAGTATGCGTATATTTCGGCTAATTCATGGAAAAAAATTGCTATCAATACCGCTACCGTAGAAGACATGAAAAATCACCCCTACATCGGATTTCGTTTGGCAAATACCATTGTCAATTATCGCCTACAACACGGCAAATTCCAAAATGAAGCAGATTTTGCTAAAATCAAAGCTATTGATGAAACCACTTTACAAAAATTGAAACCTTATTTGCTTTTTGATTGAATTTTTGAAAGGATTTCCTAATTTTGTGCCATACATAGCACTAAAACAAATACATCTGACAACATCAAACTTCAAACATCAATACCCATGAAACGTGCTATTTTCTTTTTCGGTTTTTTCAGTTTTATTTTCTTGCAATCTTGCAAAAAGCCTTTGCTATTTGGCATTGAGTATCAAAAAAATTTGGGCTTACAGGTACGCGACCAAATTCTTGCAGACCCGCAGAATTATCCTGTGCTTGACGAAAAACGCTATCCCGAAGCCTATCGGCATATCAATCGCATTACGCAAAATATTCTCAATTCAGGCAAGGTAGAGCTGAAAAATCAGTTTAATTGGGAAGTAAGAATTATCCACGATGATAAAACCCTGAATGCTTTTTGTACGCCTGGTGGGTATATTTTTGTTTATACAGGACTTATCAAATATTTAGATACCGAAGACCAACTTGCAGGTGTAATGGGACACGAAATTGCTCATGCCGACCGGCAGCATTCAGCTCGCCAACTTGAAAAACAATTTGGAGTAGCTTTATTGGTTGAAATTGCTCTTGGACAACGTAGCGGACAAGATTTGAAAAATTTAGTGAATGCTTTAGCAGGATTGCGTTTCAGCCGCGACCACGAATACGAAGCTGATGCCTATTCCGTAGAATATCTTTCTGCTACGCAATATCGTTGCAATGGTGCCGCTGATTTCTTTGTAAAACTTACGCAAAGTGGTGCCCAAACTCCCCCTGAATTTTTAAGCACCCACCCCAACCCTGGTAATCGCATTGAGGCTATCAATCAAAAAGCACAAGCTATCAATTGTTCTACCAATAAACCCGATAGCAAAACCGAATATCAAAGATTTAAAGCCAGCTTACCATAATATATGAAAAAGTTTTTGTTTATTATAGGTTTCGCAATCATTGCTTGTAAGCCTACTTTTTATCAAATCACGCAACGCAGCACCACTTTTACAGAGGTTAATGCTTCTTTGAAAGAAGATTCACAGGTTTTACAAACCATTGAGCCATACAAAAAACAATTAGAAGCCCAAATGCAAAGAATAATCGGCTACGCAGAAATTGAAATTGCCAATGGCAGAAAAATAAACGAAACCCCTTTGGGCAATTTGGTAGCCGATATGTGCCAACAGCGAGCTAGCCGAGAAATAGGCAAAAATGTAGATTTGGGTTTTGTAACCTTCGGAGGCTTACGCACCAGCATCCCCGCAGGAGCTATCAAAGTAAGTGATATTTTTGAGCTAATGCCTTTTGAAAATGAATTAGTAGTTTTAGAAATTGACGGCAAAACCATGCGAAAACTTTTTGAATATTTGGTGGTTACGCGTAACATTGCCATTTCCAATTCCAAAGTGCTTATCAAAGGCGGACAGCTCAAAGATGTACTTGTCAATAACGAGCCCATTGAAGAAAACAGAATTTACCGAGTAGCTACTTCCGACTATCTGGCAAGTGGTGGAGATAATATGACTTTTTTGAAAGAAGCGAAAAATATCATATTTACGAATGTCAAATATCGGGACATGATAATTCAAGCCATAGAGGATACTCACAAACAAGGTAAAAAAATAACTTCAAGCGTAGGTGGTAGAGTAGAAGAAAGACCTTGACCTAAACAAAGAAAAAGCCTACAAGATTTTATTCTTGTAGGCTTTGGGGCAAATGTTTATTCTTTGCCTTTGGTAGCCGCCCATTTGCGAATTTCGGTTCTAAACCATTCGTCAGCTTCTTCAGTCCATTTGAAGTTTTCGCGAATGTACGCCATAGTATCTTTTTCAATGTCGGTGTAAGAATTTCCATCTTTCACCTTTTCCAAAAGCACTTGGGCATCTTTTAAGGAAATGCGTCCATCGCCTTGCCCTTTTACAGCTTCTTCGGCAGCTTTGAGAAGCTCATCATCATACTTTTTGCCATCAATAATTCTGTAATAAGACATAATCGTAGGGGTTTGTTTGAACGAGGCAAAATTTAGAAATTATTTTGGCTTGAAGCAAATTTTTCGTAAAAAAATATTTCAAAAATTTACAAAATCCAAGATTTTTTTGCATTTTTCGCAAGAAAACTTACAAATCCATAACATACAACTATCAAACTTGAAACTTCAAACTTGGAACTTTATATTTTATGCGTATTCGTTTTTTCATTCACTTGTATTGGCGTGAGATTATCAAAATGTTGCGTTTGAGTTCGCCTATCATTGTAGCTCAAATTAGCAGCGTGCTGATGGGTGTAACTGATAACATTATGGTTGGCAAATTACACGATGATGCTCCTTTGGCGGCAGCAGCAATAGCCAATATTATTTTTATTTTGGTGGCTTGTTTGGGGATAGGAGTTTTCGCAACTATTTCACCTTTGGTTGCTAAAGCTAAAAGCTCAGGCAGAGGGCAAGAATGTGGCTTATATCTTTTTGCAGGAATGAAGTTATCTATTAGTTTAGGTTTTTTGCTTACGTTGTTACTTTTGTTCATCAGTTGGAACTTTCATTGGTTTGGGCAAAAGGAAAATGTAGAAAGTTTGGCAAAAAGTTATTTGCAAGTGATAGCTTTTTCTATGTTTCCGATGATGTTTTTTTTGGCTGTAAAACATTTTAGCGATGGTTTGGGAGTTACCATGCCTGCTATGGTGATTACGGTAGTAGGGCTTATAGTAAATGCTTTTTTTAATTGGGTGCTTATCTATGGCAGGCTCGGCTTTGCTGAAATGGGCTTGTATGGCTCGGGTTTATCTACGCTAATCGCAAGGGTAGTAATGGCTTGCCTGATGATTGTGTATGTGTTGGAGTCTAATTTTTTCCTTTCGTTTTTGCCGAATATTTTAGCAGGTAACTCTACTAAAACTCAAACCCAACAAATTTTAAGGCTCGGCATACCGAGTGGTTTGCAGTATTTTTTTGAAACAGGGGTATTTGTATTTTGTACGGTGGCTTCGGGGTGGCTGGCGGTAGAGGCTTTGGCAGCACATGGTATTATTTTAAGCATTGCCACCATAACTTATATGATTGCAGCAGGAGTTTCGTTTGCAGGAGCTATTTCGGTAGGCGGAGCTTTAGGTATAGGCAGTCGTGAGCGGGTAATGCGTTCAGGAATGGCTTCTATTCTGCTGGTAAGTTTGCTGATGTTGATTTGCTCAGGTATATTGCAAGTTTTTGGTGAAAATATAATTGCTCTCTACAAAAATAATAGCATCGCTGTTATGGAGATTGCCAAAGGTTTGCTATTTATATTCATTTTCTACCTTCTTGCCGATGGCATACAAGCCGTAGGAGTAGGTATTTTGCGAGGGATTGGTGATGTCAATATTCCCACTATGATAACGCTTTTTGCCTATTGGATAGTAGGAATTCCTGCAAGTTTTTATTTGGGTAAATACACCGATTTAGGTGTTAAAGGAATATGGTTAGGGCTTACTTTGGGACTAATGACCTCCGCTCTTTTACTTACAGGACGCTTTTTTTACCTTACTCGCCGAGAAATATTGAAATTTGCGTAGATTGTTTGGAGTAATGCTTACAACTTCCTAATTTGCCCCAAAAACAATGGCTGTACCTACACTTTCAGATACTATTGTAGCTCCTGCTACGCCTGCGGGTGTGGGAGCGATTGCGGTCATTCGGGTTTCGGGGAAAAATGCTATTGAAATTACCGACCAAATTTTCTTTGGCAAAGATTTAACCCAAGTGCCTTCACATACCTTGCATTTTGGCACTATTCAGGACGAAAATGGTGAAATTATTGATGAAGTTTTGGTAAGTGTATTTCGTGAACCTCATTCTTTTACGAGAGAGAACTGCACGGAAATTTCTTGTCATGGCTCGCCGTACATTGTGGAGCAAATTCTTAAACTTTTGCTTGCCAAAGGAGCAAGAATGGCAGAGGCAGGTGAATTTACTAAAAGGGCTTTTCTGAATGGTAGATTTGACCTCACCCAAGCCGAAGCCGTTGCCGATTTAATTGCCGCTGACTCCCAAGCCGCTCACCGAGTAGCTATGCAACAAATGCGAGGAGGTTTTTCCAAAAAAATTCAAGAACTCCGTAACGAACTGATACGTTTTGCCTCTTTGGTAGAGTTGGAATTAGATTTTGCCGAAGAGGATGTAGAATTTGCCAACCGAAACGAATTAAAAACCTTTTTGCAAAATGTCATAAATTATGTAAGCGAACTTTTGCAATCCTTTGCTTGGGGCAATGTACTCAAAAATGGTATTCCTACGGCTATTGTAGGCAAGCCGAATGCAGGCAAATCTACTTTGCTCAATGCTCTTTTGCAGGAAGAAAAAGCAATTGTTTCGGATATTGCAGGCACTACACGCGATATTATTGAGGACGAGATGCTTTTAGAGGGAATTCGTTTTCGTTTCATTGATACAGCAGGTTTGCGAGATACCCAAGATGTCATTGAGGCTATTGGCGTAGAACGTGCTAAACAAAAAATGCAAGAAGCCTCGCTTGTTCTTTATCTTGTGGATAGTTCAGAAATACACGAAAATCTTGAAAATTTGCAAAAAGAATTGCAATCCTTGCAGAAGCCTTACTTTATTTTGTTCAATAAAATTGATAAACTTTCGGCTGAAAGCATTGCAGAACTTGAAAAAATACCTAATGCCCTTTGTATTTCTGCCAAAGAGCAACAGGGAATTGAAAAACTTAAAAATGCTCTTACAGAGCTTGTCAAGAGGCAAAAAGTAAGTAATTCGGATATTGTGGTGAGTAATGTGAGGCATTACAAGGCATTGAGTAAAACGCAAGAGGCTTTGCAAAAAGTTTTGAGCGATATTGATACAGCAATTACCACTGATTTGCTTGCGGCAGATATTCGGCAGGCTATTCGGTATTTGGGTGAAATTATTGGTGAGGTTAGCAGTGAGGACTTATTAGATTACATTTTTTCAAAATTTTGTATTGGCAAATGATATGAACATTTTCGTAACAGGAGCTACGGGTTTTGTGGGTGAGCAATTAGTTAGAAAATTAGCTCAAAACCCACAACATCAAATTCATATTTTGGTGCGTTCTGTGCCAAAGGCTCAAGCCATGTTTGCAGATTTTGGCAATGTTATTGCTTTCCAAGGCGATTTGCTGGAAACTGAAAAAATCCAAAAAGCTATGCAAAACTGCGAGCAAGTGTATCATTTGGCGGCACAGGCAAAAGTTTGGGATGAAAATCCGCATAGCTTTTATGAAATGAATGTTCAAGGTACGTTAAACATTGTTCAAACGGCAATTAAACTGGGTGTAAAACGTGCTGTACTTACTTCAACGGCAGGCGTTTTGGGGGCTTCGCTCAATGGTGAAATTACTACGGAAAATTCACCTTTGCGAGTTCCATTAAGCACCGAATACGAAAAAACCAAAGCTCAAGCTGAAGCCGAAGTACAAAAACTTTTAGATAAAGGTTTGGAAATAATTATAGTCAATCCTACGCGTGTATATGGAGGCGGACAGAGAAGTCAGAGCAATGCCGTTACGATGCTTTTGGAAAAATATGCACAAGGTAAATGGCGAATTTTGCCTGGCAATGGCAACAAAGTAGGAAATTATGTGTATATTGACGATGTAGTGCAGGGGCATATTTTAGCAATGGAAAAAGGCAAAAACGGAGAGCGTTACATTCTGGGAGGTGAGAATGTGAGCTATAATGAACTTTTTGCTCTTTTTGCAGAGATTACAGGCAAAAAACGATGGCTTTTACCTTTACCTGTGGCAGTGATGAATGGTTTTGCTCAACTACAAATGTTGAAAACTCGTCTGACGGGTTCAGCTCCTTTAATTACACCTGCATTTGTGAAAAAATACCTGTACGATTGGCGAGTGAGCAGTCGGAAGGCGGAACAAGAATTGGGTTATACGATTACACCGCTTAAAATTGGTTTGCAAAAAACTTGGCAATGGCTCAAAGAGGTCGGAAGTCAAAAAGTGTGAAAGTTTGAAGTTTGAAAATTTAAGAGTTTGAATTAAGGGACTGAGAGGACTGATTTTTATAGAAAAAATGCAAGGCAACTACAAGCAAAATTCCAAAGAAAATAGTTACTATCCAAGGAAATTGATAGTCGTCTCGGGCTAAATCCTCGCTAACAAGATTTCTTTGAGCCAAGTACAAGGCAAGCACTTGCAAACCATTGTTAATGAAATGCCCGAGCATAGGGTAAAAAATATTTCCTGACCACACATACACATAACCCAATAAAGCCCCCAAAATCATTCTTGGGAAAAAGCCTAAAAACTGAAAATGTACCGCTGAAAAAATTGCCCCTGTAACCCAAACCGCTATATGTGAATTTTTGAACCAACGTAAAAATTCGTTTTGCACCAAACCCCGAAAAAAGTATTCCTCAGCAAAAGCAGGAATAACAGCTATGACAAAAAGTACTATCATAAACTCTCCAAAATGGTTCATTTCTGTAATTTTTTTGGTAAGCATTTCCAAATCAGCTTCGGTTTTTCGGATAATTTCATCAAAATCACCGAAGTTAATTTCTTTATTCCATTGCATAATTTGAGCCATTACTGGAATAGCCAAAAAGAAAATAATAGTAACTCCGAAAGCATTTTTAAGATTGAGAGTAGGATTGTTATTCAATTCGGAAAATTTACTGCGTGCTACCCAATATTGATACAAAAATGCCCCACCTCCCAAACCTATTAGCAGAGAAGAGCCTTGAATTACCCACAATATTTGCTTTTGTTGAAAGTGTGGTTGAGTAAAGTCCAAAGCAATTTTGGAAATAGTGATAAGGTCTATTCCGAAAATAATGGAGGCAAATAAAATTCCAATGAATTGACTTACCGTCACGGCTCCCAGACCTATCAAAGTAATAACGAATAAGTTAAAGAATGGGTGTGTGTGTTTCATAAAAAATCAAAATTAACTTCCATAAGCAATACGAGCCTGTATGCTTCTACCTAATGTAACTTCGTCAGCGTATTCCAGTTCGCTACCAATAGGTAAGCCTCTTGCTAATGAAGTAATTTTCAAGTGAGGCAAATGTTTCAGTTGTTTAGTGATGTAGAAAGCAGTTGTATCGCCTTCCATACTCGCCGAAAGAGCAAAAATTACTTCTGTTATTCCTTCATTTTGCACTCTTTGCACAAGTTCCTGAATTTTGAGCATATCAGGAGTAATATTTTCAATGGGAGCTATCAAGCCCCCTAAAACGTGATATAAACCATTGTATTGAGCTGTATTTTCTATAGCAAGCAAGTCTTTGAAGTTTTCTACTACGCAAATTATTTGGCGGTCTCTTTTGGGATTGGCACAAATAGAGCAAGTTTCGTCATCAGCTATATTGAAACATTGCGAGCAATAACGGATTTCATTACGCAAGCGTGTAAGAGCATTGCTCAAATTTTCTGTAAAAGCAGGTTCTTGCTTCAAAAGATGTAAAACCAACCGAAAAGCCGATTTTCTGCCAATACCTGGCAATTTGGCAATTTCATTCACAGCATCTTCTATGAGTTTAGAGGGAAATGAGGTCATACAACTACTTTTTGCATGCTAACAAGTTGTGTGTTTGCATGGTTATCAAGCAAATAAACTTACTTGCAAAATTGCATTTTCAATTCTTTTTTTGGCAGCCTCAAAGTAAGTTTTTTCTAATTCAAAACCAATAAATTTTCGGTTCATTTGCAATGCGGCAACCCCCGTTGAGCCAACTCCCATAAAGGGGTCAAAAACAACTTGATTAGGATTAGAAGCTATTTCAATGATTTTTTTCAAAACTTTTACAGGTTTTTGAGCAGGATGATTAGGTTCTTTAAGTCGTTCTGCTCCCATACAAATAGGACTTTCAATAAAATTGTGCATTTCTTTTTGAGATAAAAAATTCCAAGTATGCCCTTTATTCCAACAGCAAATTATTAGTTCGCAGCTATTTAAGAAACCTGCCTTAAAAATTTTGGGAGTAGGATTAGTTTTGTGCCAAACCATAAATTGAAATGTATCAAATTCGGGGTCAAAGGCTTCATGCCACTTACCTATCAGATTGTAAGAAGTAAAAGCAAAAATGTTACCTGTTGGTTTCAATATTCTTTTGAATTCACTTACCCATTCTTTGGGTTGAAAGGCAACAGTATCCCATTCAGCTAGGTCGTTGTTGATATTCTTACGCCATTTTAATTCTATGTTTCCTGTGGAATAATTACCTAAATTATAAGGTGGATCTGTCAGTATTAAATCCACCGAACCACTGGGAATAGTTTTTATCAAATCTCTACTATCTCCATTTTGCAATAAAAACTTATCAATGTTCATTTTATTTATCCTAAATATGCTTTTTTGATTTTGTTGAGAGCTTCAACAATTAACGATGCTGAGTGAGTATATTCATCAATGACGATAGAATAGCCTTTTTCAGACTTACAAATGAAGTTCCAAAAATCTTTACCTATCAGCAGTTCTTCTTTTGCAAAAAACTGCAATACTCTTGACTGTATCCAAGGTTTATCTTCCCCATAACGGTTATAGGCTGTTGCGAAATAAACTGATATTTTTGTATCGGTAGGCAGATAATTTGATAGTATAGCGTATTGTTCAAGTATAGCCTCTTTTTCGGAGCGGGCTTTTTTGTTATCTAGATCGCCACCTATTTTCAATTCTATCAAGTAATGTGATTTATTCGCCTCATCTATCAAGTAGTAATCACTTGCTTTTCTTTTTTTGATTAAATCTTGGTTAGCGGGTTTTATACGAAGTGATTGATAATCTTTAATTTCAGGTTTTTTAATATTTCTGGTATAACTTTCTAAAATACTGGCAATATAACTAATTTGTTTTGTTGAAATATACCCTTCTATGCTTGTATTTACTTCATAAAATAATCGTGCGATGTTAATTGCCATTGTTTCAAGCATATTACCCAATGAACTGTCCAAAGAGCGTGCTAATGCTGAATAGTATTGAATTTCTTTCCCTAAAGCGGCAATGAAAATATTATGTATTTTCATATTAAGAGTGCCTTCGGGGTCTTCTAGTTCATTCAAATGTCTCTCACTGAATCCTGCTGCATAAGCCTCTATATGACTTCTTACAATAGCTCTAATAGACCTTTCTGCTGATACTACATTATTTGTCATTCTTTTAAAGTTGACGGAGAAACTATTAAATTATTCCCAAGGTGGTGCATTAAAAAATTTCAGCAGAAATGCCTCTATCGCAAATGCCTTGCCGCATAGGCACAAGTTCTTCAAAAGAACCATACTTGACGGTGCATTTGCCCTTGTAGTGAATAATCCAAGTGCATTGTTCAGCTTGTTCGGGGGTATGTTTGCAGATTTCAATAAGCGTCCTGATGACGTGGTCAAAAGTATTGACATCATCATTGAACACTACTAATTCGTGTTCGCGAAGTTCTAAATCATCAAGTAGGATGTCTTCATCAACAGAAGGATTAACCCAGGGTTTGTGGCTCATAGTAATTCTGATTTTTAAGCGTGAAACCCAAAAATATCACACAAAAATAATTCATTTTTCAAGAAAAACAAACGAAAAATAAACTAAAATGTTACATTTTTTGAAAAAATTTGCACAAGTTTCCAAGCAAAACGTATATTTGCACACTTTTTTGATATGTAAAATCGTATTCAACCTCATAAACCAAAAACTAAAAGCGTATGAATTTATCTTTCCTATTGTATGTAGTGCCTATTTTAGGTGTAGTAGGACTGCTCTTTACGTATCTGAAATCAGCTTGGGTAAGCAAGCAAGATGCAGGTGAAGAGAAAATGCAAGAAATCGCAGGTAACATTGCCCGTGGGGCTATGGCGTTTCTCAAAGCCGAATACAAAGTACTTGCATATTTTGTAATTATTACGGGTTTGCTTTTGTTTTTTCTTTCTCAAACTAATGAAAAATCACATCCTTTAATAGTGTTCGCTTTTGTAGTAGGGGCATTTTTTTCAGCAACAGCAGGTTTTATTGGTATGCGAATAGCTACCAAAGCTAATGTTCGTACCGCACAAGCAGCAAGAAGTAGCTTAGCACAAGCCTTAAAAGTATCCTTTACAGGTGGCTCTGTAATGGGAACTGGTGTAGCAAGTTTGGCGGTGTTGGGTTTAGGTAGTTTATTCATTTTGTTTATGGCAATTTTCGTAAAAGACGGCAATGTGAATGGAGAGTCTATGGAAATTGCTTTGGAGGTACTGACAGGTTTTTCTTTGGGGGCTGAAAGCATTGCTCTTTTTGCACGTGTAGGTGGAGGTATCTACACCAAAGCCGCAGATGTTGGAGCAGATTTAGTGGGAAAAGTAGAAGCAGGTATTCCCGAAGATGACCCTAGAAATCCCGCTACAATTGCCGATAACGTAGGCGATAATGTAGGTGATGTAGCAGGTATGGGAGCTGATTTGTTTGGCTCATATGTGGCTACTATTTTGGCTACTATGGTACTTGGTAGAGAAATTAAATCTGCCGATGCCGTAGGCGGTATTGCACCTATTTTGCTTCCTATGCTCATTGCAGGCATTGGCACTATTTTTTCTATTGTAGGAATGTTGTTTGTGCGTATTAGCAAAGAAGACGGCAATGTACAAGGGGCTTTGAATATTGGCAACTGGGCTTCTATTGTGCTTACAGCCATAGCTTCATTTTTTGTGATTAAATTTGTAATGCCTCCTCAGATGAGTATTCGGGGCGAGGTATTTACTTCAATGGGCGTATTTTGGTCAGTAGCCATAGGGCTTTTGGTAGGAGCTTTGATGAGTTGGATTACCGAATATTATACTTCTATGGGCAGACGTCCTGTACTTTCCATCGTAAGAAAATCAGGAACAGGACACGCTACCAACGTAATCGGTGGATTAGCAGTAGGAATGGAATCAACGGCTTTACCTATTTTGGTTTTAGCTTCTGGAATAGTTGCTTCTTATTACTTTGCAGGTTTGTATGGGGTTTCCATTGCAGCGGCAGGTATGATGGCAACAACAGCTATGCAATTAGCTATTGATGCGTTTGGTCCTATTGCCGATAATGCAGGTGGTATTGCTGAAATGTCGGGTTTAGATGAAAGCGTGCGTAAGAAAACCGATATTCTGGATGCCGTAGGAAATACTACCGCAGCAGTGGGAAAAGGTTTTGCCATAGCTTCGGCAGCTCTCACTTCATTGGCTTTATTTGCGGCATTTATGGGTACAGCAGGTATTGATATGATTGATATTTCTAATGCCAAAGTACTCGCAGGGCTTTTTGTGGGTGGTATGATACCTTTCATTTTCTCTTCTTTGGCTATCAATGCCGTAGGAAAAGCTGCTATGGATATGGTAAATGAGGTTCGTCGTCAGTTCCGTGAGATTAAGGGCATTATGGAAGGCAAGGCTCGCCCTGAATATGAAAAATGTGTGGCTATCTCAACACGAGCCGCAATTCGGGAAATGCTTTTACCTGGTTCTATTGCTCTGGTGGTGCCTGCGGTTACAGGTTTTGTATTTGGTGCAGAAGTATTGGGTGGTCTACTAGCAGGTATTACAGTTTCAGGAGTTTTAATGGCTATGTTCCAATCTAATGCAGGTGGAGCTTGGGATAATGCTAAAAAATCTTTTGAAAAAGGCGTTGTTATTGACGGACAAACTTACTATAAGAAATCCGAGCCACATAAAGCCTCTGTTACAGGGGATACCGTTGGAGACCCCTTCAAAGATACCTCAGGACCTTCTATGAACAT
>JANWZC010000036.1 GCA_025054975.1 Raineya sp. | reverse complement strand
ATCCTTTGGCAATAGCTCTTTTCATGATGCTATGCGAAAATGGACTTTCTAAAAGCGAAGGAACTACACTGACAATATCTATACGCATATTTGAGTATTTTCTTCAAAGTTAGCAAGTGAATTTTAGTATTCCAAGAGGTAGAAAAGTTATTTTTTTGAAAAAAGTGGTCAATTTTTTAACTAATTTTTTGCTAAAAAGTAATTTTTTTTAGATTTTTGCCTCAAAATTAAACATAAAATTGGAAAAAATATGTCAATTTTACGATTTGAGGCTATCAAACAAGCCCAAGACCGACCTCATGTAAAAGTTACTCCACCCGCTGAAAAAATTTCGGATTATTTTGGGTGCAATGTATTCAATGATGCCGCTATGAAGCAGTATTTGAGTGCTGATACTTACAAAAAACTCAAAACTGCCATTGCCAAAGGTGAGCCTATCAGTTTGGAACTTGCCGATGATGTTGCCGCAGGTATGAAAAACTGGGCAGTAAGTAAAGGTGTTACACATTACACGCATTGGTTCCAGCCTCTTACAGGTAGTACTGCTGAAAAACACGATGCTTTCTTTGATTTGGATAAAGAAGGCAGAGTGATAGAAAAATTCAAAGGTTCGGCTTTGGCTCAACAAGAACCTGATGCCTCTTCTTTCCCCAGTGGTGGTATTCGCTCTACTTTTGAAGCTCGCGGCTATACGGCTTGGGACGCAACCTCGCCTGCTTTCATTATGGAAGATAACGGCACAAAAACCCTTTGCATACCTACTGTATTTGTCTCTTATACAGGTGAGGCTCTGGATTACAAAATGCCTCTGCTCAAAGCTTTACACGCCGTAGATAAAGCTGCTACGGCTGTGGCTCAGTATTTTGATAGTGATGTAACAAGTGTAATAGCTACGTTGGGACCCGAACAAGAGTATTTCTTGATAGATAAAGCGATGTTCTATGCTCGTCCTGATTTGGTTTCTACGGGAAGAACTCTTTTCGGACATACACCTCCCAAAGGACAACAACTGGAAGACCATTATTTTGGCTCAATACCTTCACGAGTGCGAGCTTTTATGGTAGATTTTGAAATTGAATGTCTCAAATTAGGCATACCTATTCGCACTCGCCACAATGAAGTCGCTCCTGCTCAATTTGAATGTGCTTGCACCTTTGAGGAGGCTAATTTAGCTATTGACCATAACCTGCTGCTGATGGATATTATGGAAAAAGTTGCCGACCGCCACGACTTGAAGGTGCTTTTCCACGAAAAACCTTTTGCAGGCATCAATGGTAGTGGCAAGCATAATAATTGGTCTTTGCAAACGAATACAGGTATCAATCTTTTAGCTCCCAGCACCAAAGCCAAAGAAAATTTACGTTTCCTCACCTTTTTTGTGAATGTTATCAAGGCAGTTCATGACAATGCCGACTTATTACGTGCTAGTATTATGTCGGCAGGAAACGAACATCGTTTAGGTGCGAATGAAGCCCCTCCTGCAATTATTTCAGTGTTTATCGGGAAACAAATGAACGAGGTTTTGGAAGAATTGGAGAAAAAAGCCACTATCAAAGTTGATAAGGGCGAAAATATCTACCTGAAAACAGGTATCAATAAAATTCCACCTGTGCTTTTGGATAATACAGACCGCAACCGAACTTCTCCTTTTGCTTTCACAGGAAATAAGTTTGAGTTCAGAGCCGTAGGAGCTTCGGCAAATTGTGCTTCTAATATGATTGTCTTGAATACCATTGTAGCACATCAACTTCAAATTTTCAAAGAAGAAGTAGATAAACGCATTGCCAAAGGAGAAAAGAAAGAAGCTGCTATTATCAATGTTCTCAAAAACTATATCAAGGATAGCAAAAAAGTGATTTTTGATGGAGATGGTTACTCAGAAGAGTGGAAACAAGAAGCTAAAAAACGTGGTTTAACAAACATCACCTCTTGTGTAGAGGCTTTAGATGCCTTTGTGAGTAAAAAGACTATTGAAATTTTTGAAAAACATCATGTACTTTCGCATAGAGAATTAGAGGCTCGTTATGAAATTTTGCTTGAAAATTACATCAAGAAAATTCAGATAGAGTCGCGTATGATGGGTGAGTTGGTAGTCAATCATATTATTCCTACGGCTATTTCGTATCAGAATAGACTTGTGGAGTATGTACGCAGTTTGAAGGCTCTGGGCATTGAAGATACCTTAGTAGAAAATACTATGGTGGTGATAAAGAAAATTGCAGGCTATGTCAATGATTTGCAGAAAAACGTAAAAGCCATGATTGACACCCGCAAAGTAGCCAATAACACTGCCGATGTTCGTAAGCGTGCTGAAATTTATAGCAAAGAGGTAAAAGGCTTTTTTGAGCCTATTCGTTATGCTGTGGATAAGTTGGAACTTACCGTCAGTGATGAAGTTTGGCCCCTTGCTAAATATCGTGAAATTTTGATGATTAGGTAGATTTCTGCTTGAAAATTCAAACCTTCCCTTGTATTGCAGGGAAGGTTTTTTGGTTTTATCCAATGGCTTGTTTGAGGTCAGCGATTAAATCTTCTACATCTTCCACACCAACACTCAAACGAATAAGTGTATCTTTTAAGCCTGCTTTTTCGCGTTGTTCTTTGGGAATACTGGCGTGAGTCATAGTGGCAGGGTGCGTACAAAGTGATTCAACGCCTCCCAAAGACTCTGCCAAAGTAAAGACTTTGAAGCTACTCATTACACGTTTAGCTTCCTCTAAATCATCACCTTTGAGAATAAAAGAAACCATACCTCCAAAATCACGCATTTGACGTTTGGCTACTTCGTGGTTGGGGTGGTCAGGAAAGCCACACCAAAATACTTTTTCCACTTTTGGGTGAGAGCGAAGCCAATGAGCAATTTTGGCTCCATTTTCGCAGTGCCGCTGCATTCGCAAGTGCAAAGTTTTAATTCCTCGCAACATCAAAAAGCAGTCCATAGGAGCTGGAACAGCTCCAACTGCATTTTGCAAAAAACCAAATTCTTGTGCTAAATCTTCTCGGTTTGTTATCAACACTCCCATAACCACATCAGAGTGTCCGCCCAAATATTTGGTAGCCGAGTGCATTACCACGTCTGCTCCTAAATCCAAAGGGTTTTGCAAATAAGGTGAGGCAAAAGTGTTATCTACGGCAAGAGTAATATTGTGTTTTTTAGCAATTTTGGCAACTCCTTCAATATCAATAATATTCATCAAAGGATTGGTAGGAGTTTCAATCCATATAAGTTTAGTTTGGGGAGTGATATGGCTTTCTATGCTTTGGGTATCTTGCATAGGTATAAACTTGAATTTCAAGCCAAAATGCTGAATTACACGAACAAAAAGTCGGTAAGTACCGCCATAGAGGTCGTCTGTTACCAAAACTTCATCGCCAGGGCGGAAGGTACGCAAAAGCGTATCGGTAGCGGCAAGCCCACTGCCAAAAACAAAAGCATACTTGCCATTTTCAAGAGCGGCAAGGTTGTTTTGTAGGGCTGTACGCGTAGGATTGTGTGTGCGAGAATACTCATAGCCTTTGTGCTTGCCTGGTGCCTCTTGGGCATAGGTTGAGGTTTGAAAAATAGGAGTCATCACTGCTCCCGTGTGAGGTTCAGGCTCTACACCTGCATGAATGGCTTTGGTAGCAAATTTCATACTATTTCATTTTTGCGTAAAGCTACAAAATTTTTTTAGCAAAAAATTAACCCTTGCAAATTTAACTTGCAAGGGCTGAAATTTTACAGAGTAATTTTTATCTTGCTCTAATCATACGAGGAGCAGTAACTTCTGAGTCACTATCACCGCCTCGCATACGTCTTTGTTTTCTTCTTTCGTACATAGCTCTTTGCTGTGGAGTAAGAATCGCTACAATACGCGTTTCACGCTCTTCATTCAAGTTTTTCCTTTGTTGGCTCGCCTGTTGCTGATTGAGCGTACCTGCTTGTACTTGATTTTGTACCTGTATCATTCTTTGAGCTATATCCAAATTGATAGCATACACTTGGCTTTTTTGTTCAGGAGTAAAATTGGCGTATTTGTGTAAGCGTTCTGTAACCATAGTAGCACGTTGCTCGGCAGAAGCCTGCGATTGAGCCTGTGCTATGCCAAAGAAAAGTACCAAAGTAAAGAGTAGAAATAATTTCTTCATAATCTATCGGGTTTTAAGTTGGACTATACAATTTCAAGGCACTATATTACAAATATTTTGGCAAAAAAAAGAATTTTTGCTAAAATATTTTTCAGAGTAAGCCCTTTGCCAAAAGATATTCGGCAATCTGAACGGCATTGGTAGCGGCACCTTTGCGTAAATTATCTGCTACAATCCACAAATTAAGCGTATTTTCTTGCGATTCATCACGGCGTATTCTACCTACAAATACTTCATCTCTGCCTTTGGTAAGAATAGGCATAGGATAACGATTATTTCTGACATCATCTTCCACAATTACACCTGGAGCTTTACTCAAAATTTCTCTAACTTCTTCTAATGTAAAATCTTTTTGAAAACTTACATTGACCGCTTCGGAATGTCCGCCGATTACAGGCACACGTACCGTAGTAGCGGTTACACCAATTGTATCCGTTCCCATAATTTTTTTAGTTTCATTGACCATTTTCATTTCCTCTTTGGTGTAGCCATTTTCCAAAAATACATCAATATGAGGCAACACATTCAAATCAATGGGGTGAGGATAGACTTTTTTACCTTCAATGCCTGCTCTTTCATTGAAAAGTTGGTCAACTGCTGCCTTGCCTGTACCTGTAACCGATTGATAAGTAGCCACCACTATACGCTTGATTTCATAACGCAAGTGCAAAGGATACAAAGCCACTACCATTTGAATAGTAGAGCAGTTGGGGTTAGCAATGATTTTATCTGCTTTGGTGAGCAAATGAGCATTCACCTCAGGAACAATCAATTTTTTATCTTTATCCATTCGCCAAGCTGAAGAGTTATCAATGACGGTCGTTCCTACTTCGGCAAATTTGGGGGCATATTGCAAAGAAGTTGAGCTACCTGCCGAAAAAATTGCTAAATTGGGTTTTCGGTTGATGGCTTCATCTACGCTTATTACGGCATATTTTTTACCTAAAAATTCAATTTCTTTGCCTACCGACTTTTCAGAGGCAACTAAATACAATTCGGTGAATGGGAAACGGCGTTCCGCTAAAACTTTCAAAATTTCGCTACCGACTAATCCTGTAGCTCCTACAATAGCTAATTTCATGGTTAAGATGAATTTGATTTTTGATGTGAATTAGGCGTCTATACTTGGTAAGTGTAATACTTTATAGAGTTTCGGTAAATATTCTTGAACATTGTTTTTGGGTTCAAGGACTTATAGGCAGTGAGTCCTAACGAAAAATTGAGTATGACTTCTATATCTTAATATGCTCAATTTGACACTGACTTATAAGTTTATCAATCACAACTTCAACAACACCTCTTCATATTTGTTAAGAGCCTTCTGAACCTATCACCCATTTGCTACAAGATGTCTTTGAAAAAAAAGAGGGTTAAATTCAAGCAAATAATCATTTGTAAATACAAAAATTTCCGCAAAATTAAGAATTTAGATGTAATTGAGTCGTATCAAGAGTAAAATCTGAATTTAATTTTTTTCAATTGCTCTAATTTTTTTTCATAAATGACTGTCTATCAAAACTTTAAACTTGCAACTTACGTTAAAAAAGATTTTATGTACTTTTGAGAAGTGTAAGTCCCACAAAATTCTCAAACTTTGCCACTTCCAACTTCTTGAACTCTTGAAATTATTTTTGGGCTTTCACTTCAACTCTTACAATTACTTCATCCCCCAAAACCCAACTATTACCACCTACACCAAAATCTCTACGATTGATAGTAAAATTACCTACGAAAGTAGCCTCATTGCCATTCGGGCTAAATGTGAAAGGCATTTGTACTTCTTGGGTTTTATTGCGTATGGTGAGGTCAAAAAAGCCAATAAATCGGTCTTTTTCTTTGATGATTTTTTTAGATTTCATTCGTAAAAACGGAAATTGAACTACATCAAAGTAATCTTCTTTGCGAAGGTGTCTATCTCTGCTTTTATTGCCTGTATTTATAGTTTCGGCTTTAACGGAGGCTTCTATATTACTTTGAGTAAGATTTTCAGGGGAAAAATAAATGTTTGCCTCCAAACCACCCAATGTACCATGTACATACATACCAAAGTTCTTGATTTTAAAGCTAATATCAGCACTTTTTACCTGCCAAATAGTTTGGGCAAAAACTTGAAAAGCTGTATAAAAAAACAAAATGGCTGCTACAACAACTACTTTAAGCATAGTTTTTTTCAGAAAAACATACAAATGGCAGGGATTGTTTTGCAGATTACAATGTAACTAAAAAATTGGCTGTTTTCAAAATTTGTTTCGACAAATTCACGAAAAGATTTTTATACCGAAATAAAATGATTTATTTTTGCAAAAAACAAATTTACGTTTCTATGAAAAGATTTGTCATTACTTGGGCTATTTCAACCGCATTATTTGCCTGCAAAAAAGAAGAAAAATACGTTTCAGTAGATTTAATGCAAGTTACAACATAAGACAAATTAGGCAATATCCGAACTATCAATCAAGTGAATACTACATTGGTAACGGAATGACTTTTCATGCGACTTTCCTCGGAAAGTTTAAAGTTGATAAAAACGGAAAATTCTGGAAAAAGTAAAAAAATTTTTTTGGGGTAATTGTAGATGTTGATAGCAAATTAAAATTATTTTGTCAGAAAAAGCATATTTCCTTTTTCGGTATTTCGGTTTGTTATTGAAACTGCTTTGTGGTTACGTTTAGTGCTACAAAATTATATTTATTGACCCAAAAAGAAACTTAAAATTATAGGCATAAAAATTTTAGTGAATTTCGTAATTTCTAACAAGCCTTTATGATTTTGGTAGAAAGTAGCTTGAAAAGTGAAAAAGGACTACAAAGTGTTGTTAATCAGGATTATGTTTTAGAATTTTCTTGTTCGCAGGGACATTTGTGGCTTGTAGCGGACGGCGAAGGAGAAAATTTGCGTGGAGTGCAAGCCGCTCGTCTTTTTGCCGATACTGTCCGAAATTTCATTGAAGACAATAAAATTACAAATGTGCAAGATTTACTCTGCAAGGCAATCATGAAAGCTAATGAAATCTTGCACAAAAAAATGCTTTTTGCAGAAGGAGTATTTGCCTTTCAGCAAGGAAATCAGGTATATGTGGCTACTTTTGGTAAAAATAAAGCCTTGCTTTGGCACAAAAAAACCTTACAAGAAATTCAAAATAGCAATCCTGTTTTGGGGCAACAAGCGGTTATTCAGCCTACGATTACTGCTTTGCCAATCCAAAAAAATTCTCAAATTCTGCTATTGAGCAAAGGAGCATTTGTGGGACTGCCCTTTGAAGCACTTAAAAATACTCTACAAAGCAAGCAAAGTTTGCAGGAAAAAGTTGAGACTTTGGTAAAAACTTCTCTACAATTTCAAAACAATGAAAACAGCAGTATTGCCTTGATTACTTTCCCACAGGAAAGTCTATTACAAATGACAAAAAGGCTTTGGAAACCTGTTCAGCCTTTTGTAGTACCTACACTATTTTTGGCAACAATTATCACTTTTGTAATAGTAACTCAAAGAACACATCAACAAGAAATTGAAAAAATTGAAAATGAGCAAATTCAGTTTCAGCGTGCCAGAGAAAAGAAACGTCGTTTAGAAGATAGTCTTGCTCAGGTAGATAAAGCCAAAGATGTAATTATCAAGCATAAAGTACAAAAAGGTGAAACCATAGGTACGATTGCCCGCAAGTATAACTCTACCGTAGAAGCTCTTACAGCACTTAACATATTAGACGATAAAGCCAATATTGCCGTAGGACAAGAAATAAAAGTCAATGTAAAAATGATTTACACACTCCCCAAAGCTCAAACCTTAGAAAGCCTCTACAATGAACGTTTTAAGCGTTGGGAAAAACTGGGCGTAACCATAGAAAGCATACAAAAAGCTAATAAACCCAAAGAATTAAAAGGACTTTTGCCACAAGGTACGCAAATTATTATTCCTGCGTTGAATAGAAAGTAGTATGGAGTACAGAGTATAGAGTACAGAGTATAGAGTACAGAGTAATGAGTATTGAGTAGTTAGTACAAGGATATTTCTATTTTTGCGGCTTTTTTTGGATATATCATCAAATTTTCAGACAATTATGAGGCTTTTTATAGTATTTTGGCTAATTGTTTTGACTTGTAGCGGACAGGACTTTCGTTACAATTTTTATCAATACAATGCTGTGGGAGTTAATCCTGCGTGGGCGGGTATGCAAGAACAAGCCAGCTTATCTTATCACAGCCGAAGACAAAATCTATCGGTAAGTAATCATACCACGTTGATGCTTACGGCTATGTATCCTATCTTGCACAATGAAAAACATTTTGGTACATTGGGGTTAAGTCTTTTTCAAGATAGACAAGGCTTTTTGGGCGAAGTAAATGCTTTTGAATTGCTTGCCGCTTGTAATGTTCCTTTGCACGAAAAACATAAGATTTATCTGGCTTTGGGTTTGCAGGGAGGTTCAAGAGAAATTTATGATGCTCTCAAAGGCACAGATTATTTTCCTGCCTGGTCGGGTGGAATAATTTTTTATCAACGCAAAAACTCTTACCAAAATCGTTGGTTTGCAGGCGTTTCACAGTCTAATTGGCTTGGTAATGAACGCTATTTAGAAAATTATCAGTTTTTTGGAAAACTGCGAACCATACTGATAGCAGGTTTTGAAGTAGCTCAAATACATGGTTTTGCAATTATTCCGAATGTTAGAAGCATTTTACAAAAAGATGTCAATTTTACGAATTATGGAGTAAGTTTGCGAAAAACTTTTTCGGATAACTCAGGGGCGTGGTTTCGTTATGGTTCGTGGGGTATTTCGGGGTGGTATGCACCTATTCAAGGTTTTGTAGGAGCTGTGGATATTGATACACCTGCTTTTACACTTGGATTTTCTTTGGGCTTCTCTTCCCAAGAGCATTTTTTAAGTTATGGCAATTCAAGAGAATTTATCGTAAGCCTGAAAAAAATCATCGGTAAAAAGAGATTAGATGAAAAACCACTTATCAATGAAACCGAACCAAATATTGAATAAAAAAAGGACGCTCCTTAACGTCCCTTTGATATATCTGAAAATATACTAATACTCGTCTTCTTCTTCGTAGTCTTCATCATCAAAATTTTCCTCTTCCCAGTCTTCCTCATCTTCAAAATCATCGTAAGCCTCTTCGTCCTCATAATCCTCTTCATCAAACTCTTCATCGTACAATTCTTCTAAATCTTCATCATCATAATCATCTTCATATTCGTTACTGAAGTCATCTTCGTATTCATCTTCATACTCGTCTTCGTAGTCGTCTTGGTATTCATCTTCAAAATCATCTTCAAAGTCATCATCATCCTGATGACCTAAAACAAAGCTGTTAAGGGCTTGCGGATACAAACCAAAAATAAATGGTAAGGGAGTTTGTTGTGGTAGTAACATAACACATCATTTTTTCTGCTCAAATATAGCAAAAAGATTAGATTACAAAGAAAATCCTTGTTTTTTTTTCAAAAAAGTTTGCTTACAAAGATTTATTGAAAAGATTTTTAGAAAAATACTTTTTTCTCGTAACTTTGCGAGCCAATTTTAGTTTATCAAAAAAATTATTTATGGACAGAAACCAAGCTATTGGAATGATTCTTATTTCGGTGATGGTGTTTGTGTATTTTTTCTTTATTGCCACGCCGCCCACCGAAGCCCCCAAGAAAAACTCTCCAACAACTCCGAAAGATACATTACAAGAAAAGTTTTTACAAAAAAAGCCTGCCACAAATAGTATAGTATTGGATAGTGCGTTTTTGCAAGGTAAATCGCAGGAAATTGTTTTGGAAAACAAAGTTTTGAAAGTTACTTTGAACTCGCAAGGAGGTAAAATTCAGCAAGTTTTACTTAAAAATTTCAAAACTTACGACCAAAAACCTCTGTATCTTTTAGATAGCCAATTTTCACAAATGAGCTATTTTGTGCCTACACAAGCAGGTAAGGTGGATTTATACCAAATTTTCTACGAAGCTGAAATTAAGGATAAGTCTGTGATTTTCAGGGCAAAGGCAGGAGAAAAAATCATAGAGCAAACTTATGCACTGAAAGGTGAAGAAAGTTATCAGTTGGATTATAGCGTGAAAATCAATGGGATAGCTTTGAGTAAAGAAAATGCTCAAATAGAATGGTCGGCGAATATGCCTCTTACTGAAAAAGATGCTATTCCAAGTCGTATCAAATCTACTATAAGTTATTATGGCGTAAATGAAGGTTATGATTATCTTTCGGAAACAAACAACCTACAAGATAAAACCATCAATGAACCGCTCAAATGGATAGCTTTCAAACAACAATTTTTTATTGCTTCGCTTTGGGCAGTGCAAGAAAATCAGTTCAGTAAGGCTCGTTTAGTAAGTTATGCTGATGAAAATAATCCCAAAGTGGTCAAAAGCTACAAAGCTATTCTTGATGTTTCTACTGAAAAATTACAAAATGGGAAGGCTACTTTTCAATTTTATCTAGGACCGAATCAATACAGCATTCTGAAAAATTTGGATTTTGATTTTAGCCGAAACGTAGGCTTGGGTTGGGGGATTTTTGGTTGGTTGAACAAGTTTCTTATTATTCCTATTATCAATTTTTTAGAAAGTTTTATTAGCAGTTATGGCTTACTTATTATTGTGCTGGGCATTATTATTCGCTTGATTTTATTCCCACTCAATTACAAGTCTTACATTGGCATGGCAAAAATGCGTGTCTTGAAACCTGAACTGGATGAAATCAAGGCTCGCAATGAAGGAGATATGCAAAAAATTCAGGCAGAGCAGTTGGAACTATACAGACAAGTAGGTATCAATCCTTTGGCAGGCTGTATTCCGATGCTTTTACAAATTCCTATTGTAATAGCAGTTTTCACTTACTTTCCAAATGCCATTGAGTTGCGTCAGGAGGCTTTTCTTTGGGCAGATGACCTTTCTACCTATGACTCTATTCTTACGCTACCTTTTCATATCCCATTTTACGGCAATCATGTCAGTTTATTTACAATTCTGATGACAGCTTCTACCATTCTTTATACATACTACGCCAATCAAACTTCTTCGGTGGAAGGACCAATGAAAGTAGCCAGTTATATTATGCCTATTGTGTTTATGTTTATGCTCAATTCTTATCCTGCGGGCTTGAGCTATTATTATTTGGTAACCAACTTACTTTCTATTCTCCAACAAATAGGCATTAAAAAGTTGGTAGATGAAGATAAAATCAAAGCAATTTTAGAGGCTAATCGCTTGAAAAATAAAGACAAAAAGAAGTCAGGTTTTCAGCAAAGGTTAGAAGAAGCCTTGAAAGCTCAACAAGAGCGTTTGGAGGCTAAAAAGAAAGCCCTTGAACAGAAAAAATCACAGGGAAAAATCAAAAATAAAAAATAATTATTTTCATTTCAAATTCGTTGAGTTATGGCAAAGAAAAATACAAGTTCAGCACAACTTTCCCCCAAAGAATTTTTATACAAATATTTGAATAATGCCTCACCCACAGGTTTTGAAGTAAGCGGACAGAAGATTTGGTTAGATTACATAAAACCCTATATTGATGATTACTACGTTGATGCCTATGGAAGTGTAGTAGGTATCATCAATCCAAAAGCTGATTACAAAGTAGTTATAGAAGCCCACTCCGATGAGATTTCGTGGTTTGTGAATTATATTACGGATAGCGGTTATATTTACGTCAGACGCAATGGTGGTTCGGACCCTGTGATTGCTCCGTCTATGCGTGTGAATATTCATGGCGAAAAAGGCATTGTGAAAGGAATTTTTGGGTGGCCTGCCATTCATGTTCGCCACGAAAAAGACCGAGACCCCATGCCCGACCTGAAAAATATTTACATTGATATCGGTTGTTCCTCTAAACAAGAAGTTTTAGACAAAGGCGTAGATGTGGGTTCGGTAGTTACATTTGCCGATGAATTATTTGAACTCAATGACCGCTATTATGTAGGCAGGGGAATAGATAATCGTATTGGAGGTTACATGATTGCCCAAGTAGCTCGTTTGCTTGCTGAAAATAAGAAAAAATTGCCTTTTGGCTTGTACATTGCTAACTGCGTGCAAGAAGAAATTGGTTTGCGAGGTGCTGAAATGGTTGCTCATGCTATTAAGCCTGATGTTGCTATTGTTACGGATGTTTGCCACGATACGCAAGCTCCTCTTTACAATAAAATTACAGATGGAGATTTTACGGCAGGAAAGGGTCCTGTGCTTACATTTGGTCCCGCAGTGCAGGTGAATGTCTTGAAAATGCTTTTTGAAGTAGCTCAAAAGAATAAAATTCCGTATCAAAGGGCGGCGGTTTCACGTTCTACGGGTACAGATACAGATTCTTTTGCATATTCTAATAGTGGCGTACCTTCGGCACTGATTTCTTTGCCACTCAAATATATGCACACCACCGTAGAAACCGTACATAAAGATGATGTTGAAAATATCATCAAATTGATGTATGAGTTTCTGTTGCAACTGCCCAAAGGATATGATTTTAGGTATTTTAAGTAAAAATCTGCTAGCGGAATACTTGTAAGATGAAATTCCTTAAAAATCTTAAATGAGGTGATTTTCTAATGCCTGAGAATTTTAAAAGTTCATTGAAACGCAAAGGCACACAAACAAGTTCTTTTGGTACAAAGGGTAGGATTAACCATGATAGTTCAAAGTTTTACGAGTCAAAGTTGTATCAAACACTTGAAAATAAATCCGTAACTGAAACTTATGAAAATCCTTTGCCCAAAGAATTTGCTAATAAAATTATTCTTGCCTCTGCTGAATCTATGAAAGAATTGCCTAATAATTGTGTGCATTTGATGATTACCTCGCCGCCTTACAATGTTTCCAAAGAGTATGACCAAGATTTGTCTTTGTCGGAATATTTGCAGTTGCTTAGAAATGTATTTACGGAGACTTTTCGCGTGTTGGTGAATGGAGGGCGTGCCTGTGTGAATGTAGCAAATTTAGGTAGAAAACCTTATATTCCTCTTTCCGACTACATTTCTCAAATGATGATGGAAATAGGTTTTGTTATGCGAGGAGAAATTATTTGGAATAAAGCCGCCAGTGCCAGTCCTTCAACAGCTTGGGGAAGTTGGCAAAGTGCCAGCAATCCGATTTTGCGGGATATTCACGAGTACATTTTGGTATTTTCCAAAGGAGATTTCAGGCGAGAAAAAGGGAATAAAACAGATACCATTACGAAAGAACAATTTTTAGAATGGACAAAATCCATTTGGACAATGAACGCTGAAAGTGCTAAAAAAATAGGACATCCCGCTCCTTTCCCCGAAGAACTACCTTACCGACTCATTCAGTTATATTCTTTTTGCGAAGATGTTGTGTTAGACCCTTTTATGGGAAGTGGTACTACGGCTATTGCGGCAATTAAATCGCAAAGAACTTTTGTAGGTTATGAAATTTGCCAAGAATATGTTAATCTTGCACAAAAAAGAATTAAACCTTTTTTAGAACAAACAACTTTGCCTTTTTGATGTTTCTGTTTTAGCAGCTATAAGCCTATTGCCTTAATTGAGCCAAGAATAATGCCCATACGCATAGAAGAAATACAAGCTCCTATCCAAAACGAAATGATGCTTTTTGAGCAAAAATTTCGTTCCTTTATGCAAAGTAAAGTGTTTTTGTTAGATGCCATTACGCATTACATTGTAAAACGCAAGGGCAAGCAGTTGCGTCCTATGTTTGTATTCTTGATAGCAGGGGCTTGTGGGGGTATTTCTGAAAAAACTTATCGGGGAGCCTCCTTGATAGAACTATTGCACACGGCTACGTTAGTGCATGATGATGTCGTTGATGACTCTATGTATCGGCGTGGCTTTTTTTCTATCAATGCCTTGTGGAAAAAAAAAATTGCTGTACTAGTAGGAGACTATTTGCTTTCAAGGGGGTTGCTACTTTCAGTAGATAACCAAGATTTTGATTTGTTGCAAATTGTTTCTACGGCGGTCAGGGAAATGAGTGAAGGAGAACTCTTGCAAATTGCCAAAGCCCGTAAATTAGATATTACCGAAGAAGTTTATTTTGAGGTAATTCGGCAGAAAACAGCATCTTTAATAGCTTCTTGTTGTGCGGTAGGGGCTTGTTCGGCAGGGGCAAGTGTTGAAATTCAGGAAAAAGCCCGACTTTTTGGTGAAAAAGTTGGAATTGCTTTTCAAATCAAAGATGATTTGTTTGACTATGGCGATGCTGAAATTGGAAAACCTGTGGGCATTGATATTAAAGAAAAAAAAATGACCTTACCTCTGATTTATGCTCTTTCGCAAGCCTCTTGGATAGAAAAACGAGAAATTATCTTCTTGATTAAAAATTTAAGCCACAAAAACAGCACGGTGCGAAAAGTAGTGGATTTTGTCAAAAGGAAAGGCGGTATTGAGTATGCCCAAGAAAAAATGAAAAATTATTACAATGAAGCTCTCACTCTTATGCACACTTTTTTGCCTGAAAATGAATATAGCGTAGCTTTGCAGAAATTACTTCAATTCACGGTTGAAAGAACACATTGAAAGAGCGAAAACCAAATTTTTTTGAGCTTATTTTTTACCCTTTGCCATTGAATTTATTCATTGCATTGCTGATGCCTTCTAGACAAAATGTGAGAATTGCTTGGGAAGCTATTTCTAAAATTGTAGGTAGTTGTTTTTGTTCCTCTTGCGAAAAAGGACTTAACACATATTCGGCTTGCATACCTTTGGGGTAATTGTTGCCGATTCCTATACGCATACGTGCATAGTCTTGACTTTGAAGAACTTCCTGAATGTTTTTTAGTCCATTATGCCCGCCGTCGGAGCCTTTGCTACGTAAGCGAATTTTTCCAAAAGGTAAAGCTACATCATCAGTAATGACCAAAAGGTTTTCCAATGGAATTTTGAGTTCATTTTTCCAATAATTTACAGCTCTACCGCTCAAATTCATATAAGTAGAAGGCTTTATGAGAAAAATATGTTTGCCTTTGTGCTTAAAATCTGCTACATCGGCAAGTCTATCCGTCTGAAAAGAGGTTTCTTGCAAAAAGGCAAGTTTATCTACTACCATAAAGCCAATATTATGGCGAGTAAGAGCATATTCAGCACCAATATTGCCAAGTCCTACGATGAGAAATTTCTGCATAAAATCAAGCAAACTCTTTTTCCATTCTTTTTCTTTCGTTTTCGTCAAGGTAGATTTTACGCATACGAATAGCCGAAGGTGTAACCTCAACGTATTCATCTTTTTGAATGTACTCCATAGCCTCTTCCAAAGAAAATTGTACTTTGGGAGCAATTTTTACGTTTTCATCGGAGCCAGCGGCACGAATATTAGTGAGTTTTTTAGTAGTTTGAACATTCACCACCAAATCCGAACCTCTGGTGTGTTCGCCTATGATTTGCCCGGCATACACCTCTTCACCTGGCTCAATGAAAAATCTGCCTCTATCTTGAAGTTTATCAATGGAATAAGCAGTAGCAGGACCCGTGTCTTTGGAAATAAGCGAGCCATTCGTACGTTCGGGAATATCTCCTTTGTAAGGCTCGTAACCAATAAAGCGGTGTGTCATAACGGCTTCGCCTTGCGTAGCAGTAAGCACTAAATTTCGCAAACCTATCAGCCCACGCGAAGGAATTTTGAATTCTAAATGTTGCAAATCTCCTTTGGGTTCTATAGCCATAAGTTCTCCCTTGCGTTGAGTAGCAAGTTCAATGACTTTTCCTGCAAAATTTTCAGGAACATCAACTACCAGAATTTCAATAGGTTCGTGTTTTTGTCCGTCAATTTCTTTGAAAAGTACGCGTGGTTGTCCTATTTGTAATTCGTAGCCTTCTCTACGCATAGTTTCAATCAAAATGGAAAGATGCAAAATACCTCTTCCATAGACGATAAAAGTATCTTCTCGGTCTGTGAATTCAACGCGTAGAGCCAAATTTTTTTCAGTTTCTCTTAGCAATCTTTCTCGCAAGTGCCTTGAAGTTACAAACTTACCTTCTCTGCCGAAAAAAGGAGAGTTATTGATAGTGAAAAGCATACTCATAGTAGGCTCATCAATGGCAATGCGAGGCAAAGGTTCAGGATTTTCAGGGTCGGCAAGTGTATCGCCGATTTCAAACTCTTCCAATCCAATTACAGCACAAATATCACCTGCTTGTACTTTTTCGGTACTTACTCGGTTCAACCCTTCAAAAGTTTGCAATTCCTTGACACGCATTTTTTTCACTGAACCATCAGCTTTGCATAAAGCTACTTGCATACCTTCGGAAATTTCACCTCTATACACGCGTCCGATAGCAATTCTGCCCAAGTAGTTAGAGTAATCCAGAGAGGTGATTTGCATTTGCAAAGTGCCTTGTTCAGTTTTAGGAGGCGGAATTACTTTCAAAATGGTATCTAAAAGTGGAGTAATATCGGTAGTGGGTTGTTTCCAGTCGTAGCTCATCCAGCCTTGTTTAGCAGAACCATACAAGGTTACAAAATCTAATTGGTCTTCATTTGCTCCTACATTGAACATCAAATCAAAAACGGCTTCATGCACTTCATCAGGTCGGCAGTTGGGTTTATCTACTTTGTTGATTACCACAACAGGTTTCAAGCCTAATTGAATGGCTTTGGTAAGAACAAAACGCGTCTGAGGCATAGGTCCTTCAAAAGCATCCACGAGCAAGAGTACGCCATCAGCCATTTTGAGGACACGCTCTACTTCACCTCCAAAATCAGCGTGCCCAGGAGTGTCAATGATGTTGATTTTTGTATCTTTGTAACGAATAGAAACATTCTTGGAAACAATCGTAATACCACGCTCACGTTCTAATTCATTATTATCAAGGATAAGTTCATCAAATTGTTGGTTTTCTCTGAAAATTTTGGCAAAATGAATCATTTTATCTACCAAAGTCGTTTTTCCGTGATCTACGTGAGCAATAATGGCTACATTTCGGATATTCATAGGTGTTTTGTTTTGAGGGTGCAAAAATACAAAAAAAGACAAAAACTTGTTTTTTGATTTGTAGTTTATGAAAGAAAATAACAAATTGTTTGCAAAAAGTTGATGTATGGATAAAATGCCTTCTATTGTTGCTCCTCCGCCTTGGACTCTGCACGGTAAGGGAATAATTTTGCTATATCGCTTTGAAAAGAGTTTTGTTGAAAATAATGGATTTTTGAGCGAAAACTTAAAAAAACGCTACAAAGGCATTCTAGGCAGTGTAATGCTTGTAGATTATGAAGACTCACCTGTGGGGGTGTATCGAGAACTGCTTTTCATACCAGGTATGTTTCAGTTTGATAGCAGAAAAGTTTTTCATATTTCCAAAATTTACGTTTCTACCTACGAAAGCGTGTGGAATGGCATAGAAAATTGGGGCATACCCAAAGAAATGGCAGATTTTACTTGGGAAGATGCTCAAAATGGTTTTGAGCGTTTTGTAGTGAAAAAAGAAGGCGATACTTTTTTCAGTGCTGAACTGAAATCTTGGG